>NZ_JBGLOV010000017.1:0-48801 GCF_041402665.1 Komagataeibacter sp. SM21 | reverse complement strand
GGCACGGATCAATGACATCCCCAATCCACGCCTCCATGAACTCCTGCCCTGGCACTGGAAAGCCCACCAGCAGGTCCACAATACCATCGCCGCCTGAATACGCCCGCGTCTCCCGCCGGATGCTTACCGAAGAGGAGCATGGCCAGTGTGCCGATCTTCCTGCGATACGCAGTATCGGTGGTCCGCAGATCGGCGATATGCGTCACGATGAGCGCCATAGCGCATGCGACAGGAAGGTTATAGAAGATCGGCGACTGTCCGCTCTCGCCTCGCGCAAGGATGGGCCAGATTTCATAAATGACGGCGGCCATGAATGCCCCGCCGAGAGGCGCGATGATCCTGGCCATACGGCAGATCAGCAGCGCGGTAGCCCATAGAGCCAGCAGCGCACCCGTCTGATAGGCCACGATCCGGTAAGGGCCGAACAGATGGAAAAACCCATAGATCAGGAACAGCCCGACGGGCTTCCTGTCCCAGAAGTCCACATAGGGAATGTCTCCGTGCAGGAGCCGCCCCCCGCCGAACAGATAATATTGCTCGTCCCAGTCGAGCATCGGATTTCCGAAGGTATTGATCCTCAGGGCGGCGGCAAACCCGAGCAGGAAAAGGGGTGGCAGGAAAAACTGGAAGAACGATTTCATCTTTATTTCTGGGCCGGGCTATATGAGGCCGCATTCAGTGCGGTGGCGACAGCGTTACGGGCCTGCGCCTCGCCAGCACCCATGCGGATCTCGAAAGCAACCATCGTCTCGAACAGTGCGCGGCTGATTTTCGGGTTGATCAGGTTGCCGGCGGCGTCATGGCGTCGCGGATAGGGCGTTGGCAGGTTCTGGAACAGGCAGGCAAAGGGTGCTGCCGGGACAGATGGCATTCCCGGGCCGAACAGTTCCTGCACGTCTTCGGAAGGTGTCGCCTGAACCTCTATGATTGTCGCCAGCCGGTCGAAGACTACGCCGAGTGATCCGGGCAGCGCGGGCAGGCGCGATGCGGTGACAATGTCATCGCCCGCCACGAGATGCTCCCGGATGGCGGCGTCCGGGTCCGGGGCGTTGCCGGATGTGATGGCGGATGCGGTTCGCGAGGGACGCGCAAGGGACAGCATCGGGAAGACCCGGTTGACGCCGGACGGTTTTACGCCTGCATAGAACAGGCGGGTATAAATACGCTTGCCCCGGAACAGGACGATCGCCTGCCCCTGCTGCAGGGACTGGACGTCACTCCATGATACCCGTTTGACTTCCCGGATATCGGCGCGTGTCTGGTCGGTATAGACGCCGAGCGCCGTCGACGTGTCATAGCCGGGCAGAACACTGACCTGCATCGTGCCGGCCGTCTGTTCTATCCATTCGCGCGTGGGACCGGAATCCTCAAGATTTTCGATGATCTTGAGCTTGGGGTTGCCCAGGAGCGGCACGCTCCGGTCACGCCCCAGCGTCGCGTAGAACGATCCTACTTCCTGAAATGACAGGAGCAGGCTGATATTGAGTTCACGGCCCTGCGCCATCATGACATCGAGGCCACGGGTGGCGATATATCCGCCTTCGTCGATGATGATCGGATAGGGTGTGGCGGATGCGGACGGGCGGTTGGTGACCAGATCCTCGTAACTGCCCTCCAGCGACGTGCCGAGGGCGCCTGCGAGGGCGTAGCGCAGGGCGGTAATGATGGTCTTGCCCAGCGCTGCATTGGTCGAGGTCGAATTTTCGAGCGAAGGGATCAGGACGACGAGGACACGCCGGTTGAAGATGATGTCGCGAAAGTCGATATCGGGTACCGCGCACTGGAAGATGTGGCGCAGGGTCGTGGTCATCTGGGTGAATGTCCGCGCAAAGCCGCCCACGACATAGGAATGCTGTTCGCGTACCTTGTCCTGCCCGGATGCGTCGCCCTTTTCCGATGAATACCCGCCCGTTTCCGCAACATAGGCACGAACGGGGTTGAGGAGCTGGGCGGGAAACTCCGGGGGCAGGGGGATCGTCTCGATCTTCCCCGCGGTATCATTGTAAAAGTGGAACCGGCGTTGTGCGTTTGAATGGTCGGGAGAACGCGTCAGGTCGATAAGGGACTGGATGTCGGAGAAGTTGGCCCGGATCGTCTCCGCCGTAACGGGTATGCCGCAGTGATCGCGCAGCCAGACAAAGACATGCGCCATGCTGCGGATCAGGGCATCCGCCCGATCCCTGAAGTGCTGCGAGTTGCCCCCGCCGTTTTCATCTTCTGGCAGAAACAGGGTCAGGAGCAGTTCGGTCATGCCCTCGGCATTGACGCTGCCAAAGGGGTTCCACGTATTGGTTTTCCTGTCGCCGTCCGAGACGATCAGGTTGATGATGCGAAGATTGGCCCCCATGCCCCAGCGCTGCAGGAGTGCGGCGACGGAAAAAACAAGGTTGTTCGACCCTTTCGCGTCGACAATGGTGAAGCCGCTGCCCTGCGCAAGGGCGTTGCAGAGCAGGCTGTATATGAACTGCGTCTTGCCCGATCCCGTAGCACCAGGCAGGACGGCGTGCATCGTCATGTCCTCGCCCGCAAGCCATATCTGCTGTCCGGTCGTATCATCCCAGCCGAGGAACCAGTCTCCTTTCGCGGGGCCGGGGCGCTGGACGCCGACCCGTTTCGGGTCGGGTACGGGATTGCCGTAATCCTTGCGCCGGGTATCGGCGGGCAGGCGGAGCGGCATCGTGATGGGGCGGGTCATGACATAGCCCGCATAGGCAAGTGCAAGGGGAACGATCGCGGTCGTCAGTGCGGGTGCCGCGAAAACCGTCGCGGCCATGCCCACCAGTCCGATGGCGGATGCGCCGGTCGTAAGGGCTTCCTTAAGGTGTACGCCGACGGTTCGGGTGTCACGGTAGGCGATTCCGCCGCGCTGCTCATGAAAATCCTGCGGACCGTCGATGCGACGCTGGATGACGGCCATGGCTACTGCAGCCCGAACGGGGTGTTGACGGTGGCGGGCGTGTCCGGCCGTGATGGCGCCGGATCAGACGCGTGTGGCACGCCGGGGGCGGTCGGCGGGAAGGGCAGGTCTTCCGCATGTCGTTGAGGGCCCGCGACGTTATGGGCGGGCGCGGCCGGTGGGGCGGACGGACTGGCATGGCCGGACAGGAGCCCCCGACCGAACGCCAGTCCGATGAGACAGAAGGACAGGAGGCACAGGCCAACCCCCAGACGCCTTTTTCCCGATGCCACGGGCATGTGCCGATCGGCAGGATGCGGGGTTCTGCCTGGCTTGCGGATGATCGCCGCGGCATGAATGGCGCTGCCAGCGGTCATGCCGGACTCGCACACGACACTGACGCCGCTCTCGCCCGGCATGATGGTGACGGGAGCGTCACCGTTCTTCAGAATGATGATCACAGGTCGTTCCTCTGCATTATGACAACGACTGTTATGGGGCGGGCGGTTGTGGGTGCGTTCGCGGGTACAGTGCGGTTGCATATTGATGCAGCCCCTCCAGCGGGATCGCTGAACCGCCATCGCCCACGCGACGCAGGACCTCGTCCATGCACAGCACGACAAGAGAGAGCGGGGCATGATGGATGGCCGTAAGGCGGTGCTCCGCGAGGGCTTCGGGGTCCGGCTCGATCAGCAGGCCGAAACCGTTTCCGGTCTCCCGACGCCACAGTTCTTCGGCCAGTCGGCCAAGAACCGGCAGCAGGCAGTCGGGGGCGGCGATCTGCCGGGGCGTCAGGAAAGGCTGTGCCACGCCATCCATGGTGAAGACATAACCGCGCGTCCGGATCAGATCGCTTACGGCGTCGATTACGGTTTCGATGTCGTTCATGCGTAATCCCGCCTTTTCCATGCAGGCAGGAGAGGGCGACGGGGCCCTGACACGAACACCCGGAACATGCGCCAGGCGACGGGAAGGGTCAGCCCCAGCCATGCCAGCAGACCGAAGAACGCAACGCCGATGATTGCGGTGATGAATGTCCATTCACGCATGTGGATCAGCCATAGCCCCATGGGCGCCATTGCGCGGCAGTCGATGATGAGTAATCGGACGGGGTCGGCGGTAAAGCGCCACATGATCAGGCCTCCTGTCTGCGGGCGGCGGCTGCGACCGCCTCGGTGATCCGGCCTTCACTGAAGGCGGCGTCGATCGACTGCGCGAATGTCTGTCCCGATGTCTCGACCGCCTCTCGGGTAAGTTCGGGCCAGCGTTTCAGCTCCGCGTCGAGCAGTCGGTTGCGCAAGGCGCGGGTGACGGGGAGGAATTCGCGTACGGGCGTCCGCCGGCCATCCGTGGAAGGCAGCAGGCGCTGGTTCACGATCAGCCTGAGGTTTTCGACGAACGAGATGGTCAGGCTGTCGCGCTGGTCGGCGGGACACAGGGCGGCGGAACGGCGCATGGTCGAGGCGCAGTCGAAGGTGTGCAGCGATGAGAGAAGGCGGTGGCCGGAAATGGCCGCCTGAATCGCAGCCATCATCGTTTCGGGGTCACGGCATTCGCCCACCACGATATCGCTTGGTTCCTGTCGCATCGCGGCCCGGATGAAATCCGCGAAGGTCGGCAGGCCGCGCGGGATCTCGATCTGCATGACCGTGGAATTGATGGCCGGCACAAGATCGTAGAGCAGTTCAAGGGGCGCCGAGCCCTCCACCAGATCCATATGACAGTCGGGATCTTCCAGCCGCCTGCGGTTGATCCCCCCGAGCAGCGTGGTCTTGCCGCTGCCTGTCGCGCCGCAGATCAGGTACATGCCGTTATCGCCTTCCAGTGCTTCGAGAAGACGGGGCTCGATGTTCTGGTCGCTGAGCGGGCGGGGAATGTCGACGAGGGGCCGGATCGTGATGCCAACCGCCTGTGTCGGCCCGACCAGGGTGGAGACGGCGTTGACACGGAAGGAATGGCGTCGCGCGCGCCGGTCCGCCCACACGGTATGGGACAGGTCCAGCGCCCTGGCCTGTCGCAGATGCGTAACCGCGGTGCTGTCACGAAACATGTAATTGATGGCGTCTTCCACGACACCCGGCAGCAGCACATCGCGGGTGATCGTGCGGTTGCGACCGTGGACCCTCATGACAACGGGCCTGTCGGTCTGCAACTGGATACGCGAGGCGTCCTGCCGGGCGCACCATACGAGCATCCGGTCGAGCGCGTCGGCTCTCAGTGAGACCCCGTCTTCGGGCCAGTACTGCGCGTTCATGGCGAGGGCCTCCTGCCGCCCCGGCTACCGGGACGAAGCGAGCCTTCCATGAGTTCGCAGATCCGCCGGTGCGCCTGGTAAAGCCTGCGCGGCAGTTCACGCCCGCTGCGGGGCTGACGACCTTCGCGGATGGCGCTCATATAGTCCCGCACCGGTGTAATCAGGGTTTCTGGCGCGCGTGAGACGTCGTAGCCGTAAAAAGTGCCATGTCGCGCCACATGGTCGAGCTGCGGCAGGGTCATCACCATGCTGGTGTCGAGCTGGTTGTCTTCGAGCAGATAGGTGCGCAGCACCCAGTGGCGCAGCTCGGTTACGGCGCTGCGTGCGCCGAGGAAGAGCATCCCGGTTTTCGTGTCTTCAGGCGTCATGGGTGGAAATGCCAGCCTTTACTGATTTCAGGGTGGTGAAGGTGCGACCGATACGGGGTTCCCCGATCGGGCCTCCCTGCATGCCTTCGGCCTGCCAGTGTTCGATGAGCGCCTGTGCTTCCACGCAGACAGTGGTGGACAGCACGTATGGCGCAGAGCCGTGCTGGGGGTAGGAAGGAGCCGAGAGCGCGAGCCACAGATCGCGGTCAAGGAACTGCACCGCGCAGAAGAGACCCGGATTGACGACACCGCTGCGGCTGCGGGCATGCTGCAGCAGGGTAAGCAGGGCCGGACGGCTGTATGCGTGTGCGTTCGCCATGGCGATGGCGTCATCCCATGTATTGGCGTCATGGATCCGGTGAAGATGCCGGATGAAGCGTTCGGGGGCTGCGACCGGGGCTGCTGGCGCGCCTTTCTTCAGGTTGCCTGCGACGGCCCGCGACAGGGCTTCAAGAAGGTTCTGGGCATCCTCCTTGCGGCGCTGGCCGAAGAAGGCGAACACCATGAACAGACACAGTTCGGCAGGCGGGAGGGCTTTCGGAGCGCTCCATGGCTGGCCGAGCTGACGGGCGAGGGCGTCGCGGGCCGTCTGCCCCCAGTCAGGCGCCCCGGCATCTCCCGGGCAGTAACGGTCAAGCCATTCCATGGGCCGCAGCGCCGGATCGAGGGGACGCAGTGCCCTGCCCGGCGGTGCGGGCTCGGCGAGGGGCAGTCTCCCGCCAACCCACGCCGCACCGAGGGGATGGATGCGTGCGAGCACGGCCTGCATGCCATCGAGGCCAAAACGTTCGCGGTAGCGGCTGCGGGGTGCGCGGGCGAGACAGAGCGCCGCAAGGGCAATGATGAGGACAATGGCGGGAATGCGTAGCGCCAGTCCCGTCATTGTGCACAGACGCCACAGCGTATTCCACGACACCCGCTCGGGGACGGCGTGATGCAGGCTGTCATGGATCTGGTCGTAGCGATGGGTGAACAGGCCGATGACATCGAGTTCGATATCCTGAACGGACAGGATCACCTGCGCGATCTGCGTATGGAAGCGCAACCACGCCAGAAGTGTCAGGATGACACAGGCCAGCCCCATGCCGCCGATCAGGCTGGCGGCCCGTCCATGATCCCATGCGTTGGACGAAGACGTTCCGGGCGTCACTGGCCGTCTCCCGTAACATGCCAGTGGGCACGGTTCGCATCGAGCCCGGGCTGGGTGCGGATGCGGATATCCTGCACGTTGACGCGCATGAGGTCATGGCCGCCCTGTGTCGGATGATTGAGCAGCGCCACCTGTGGCGCTTCGACCTTGCCCGCCTTCAGCAACGCCCGATAGCGCGCCATGCCGATGATCTCGCGCTCGAGGCGCGCCAGATCGTCGAGGAAGATTTCGACCGCCTGCCGTTCGCCCGCCGCGAACCCGCGGGCTACGCCCTCGCGCCAGACTTCGACTTCGTGCGTCGTGCGGGGGCGTAGGGCATCGTTGGGGGCCGACGGCATCGCGTACCGGCGCGTGAGCCATGTGCGCCACTGGGGAATGGCGGTGACGACCTGCGCCTGCCGCGTGACTTCGTATATCTGTTCGGCGAATTGTGCTGTCTGTCCCGACGGATCGAGGGCGACGGACATCTGGGCGCTGGTGACGACCGGCGGTCGCAGGAGGAGTGTGCCGTTATTGATCGGCAGCACCAGTGGCCGGAAATCAAACTCCCGGTCCAGTATGGCGCTTTCGCGTTCGAGCATGAGGTTTATGGCGTATGAGCGTGCGGCCAGACCACCCTGCGCCCCATAGGCCCACGCGGCCTGACGGACGGTATCGTCACGACCGTTTCCGGCTTCCTGTTTCGGAGAGTATCCGGGACGGATGGCCATCAGGGCTTCCATGGAGGGCGGGCGGTTCACGTCGGTGATGACCGGTGCGATGAGCGCGCCTGTCAGTGGCGTGTTGATCGCGCCCGCCGCAGCATTCTGTGTGGCGGGCATCGCTGGCACGGGCAGGTCAGCAGGACCTTTGCCCGATACGTCCGCGGCCCATGCCAAGGCCGGGAGCAGTGACAGGCCGACAAGCAGCGGCAGGGCGTGCAGGGGCTTACGCATGGCAGATTATCCTGATGGTGTGCCGGGGCACGTCGATGTCGATTTCGGCACGGGGATCGGCAGCGGCCGCAAGGTGGTCGAACAGGCGTCCCGCCGTGGTGTTGTCGTCGTCCACGCGCACCGTGATGGCATGGGCGGGGGCCGGGGTGACGGCGGCGTAACCCACCCGGCGGGCCAGTATCCTGACCGCATCGTCCAGCGGTCCGGACCAGTGCCAGCTCATGGGGCGGTTCATTTCCGCGGGCAGGACCGATCCCGGGCGCACCATCGGGAAACGGATCTGTCCGAGACCGTCCATGGTTTCAAGCAGGCCCGACATGTCCTGCGCCATGGTCGGAGTGGTCGGTGGCGGTGCGGCCGGGTGTCCGCTGCACGCGGTCAGGGCCAGTGCGGTGGCGAGCAGCGTGCAGGCCATGAAAGGGGATGATCTCATCATGCGGGGATCATCCCGCAGGCTGTTGTGGGTGCGACGCCACTACGACATTTTTCCAGACTTTCGCCTGGTAGGCCCGGTTATGTTCCGGAGTGGTGCTGTTGTAGTTTCCGACCCGACGCCAGAACTCGGCCGGGTTGGCGGGCGTCTGTCCGTTCAGGGCGCGGGCGAGTATCCATGCGCCTATCTGGATGTTGAGGCAGCCGTCATTGATGACCTGTTCGCGCGTGATCCCCATGCGGGCCAGTTCGGGAAGGTGCGTCGAATTGACCTGTGCCGGTCCCATGTCATAGCTGCCGTTGCGGTTGCCGTTTATGTGTCCGACCTGTCCTCCTTCGGTAAGCAGGATGGCGCGGAACAGCACTTCGGGCAGACGGTAGCGACCGGCCGCGTCCGAGACGCAGGCGTCGAGACCGGGAGGAAGTCTCCCCGGCGGCGCGAACGCGGGTTGTGGCCGGCCGTCATGTGACGCATCGGGCGGCGGTTTGCGCTGTTGCGCAGCGCCACTCCATCTGAGGATCCATGCCCCGGCGGCAATGTTCATGCAGATGTCGGTTTTTATGGCGTCCGGTGAAAATCCCGCCTTTTCCAGAACGGGCAGCCAGCCGGGCTGTATACCCATCGGGCCGATGCCGCCCGAATGGGGCGTGCTGCTGCTGACATGTTCCACGATCGCCAGTGGGACGCCGTAGTATCCAGCCGCCACGGCGGCACAGTCCGGAAGTGTCGTCACGGCGTCAGTTGGCATAGCTGACGGTGGCGTTCGTGGCCTGGACCGTGGCCGTCCCGTCGAGGTCGATACATACGGCCGTGCCGCCAAGAGGGTTTCTGGCGCCGCGCGAAAGTATCCAGAACACGCCGCCATCAGATGCGGCACCGGGCAGGACGCGGGTGGCGTTCGGTGTGCTATCGGCACGGCTTTCTTCGAACGTACCGGCAAGGGCGCACATCAGATGCTCGCCAAGGTTGGCGATTTCACTGTCGCCATCATTCAGTGCGTATGTGGTTATGTGCAGGCCGGCCGAGAGGGGAGTCCACAACCCGTTCAGGCAGGTCATGATGGTGCCATCCCCGGACGCCTGCTGCGCGATCATGCCGTTTGGCGAGCAGCCATTTCCGCGAACCGCGCTCCCATTGGCCGTTCCCAGTTGGACATCCTCAAGGCTCGCCGAACCGGCGACGATGTCTCCGTTGGTTCCATCCCCGTGATGGAAATACGTGGCCCCCGGAGCATTGATCACCGCGTTCTCGCTGTCGCCGCAGAACTGGACATTGCCTACCTGAAAGCCGCAACCTGGATTTTCGACGTAAAACCTGTTCTCGGTCACCATCTGGTTCCCGGACGTCATCGTATCGCTGATATAGCCATAGCCGGATGTATCGAGGTAGCCGACCACCGATCCCTGCGTGCCAACTGCCACGGTTCCTTCAAAGTAACCATCCCAGCTGTGCACACCACCGAACCAGCCCTCTGGAAGACCGTTATCCGGATCATATCCGTGGGTCCCTATATTGCCCGAAAAACGGCCGCGTTCTGCCGTCAGGTCCGCATTGCTTCCGTCGGTATGCTGCATGAAGACGCCGCCCGACGAGGGGGCACGGATCGCGGCGTTGGTGTCGTCGCCATAGACCCAGGCGTTCCCTACCTGCACGCCGCCATAGCCGCCATTGGGGTTGCCGCCTGCGAACAGGCCGCGCGTTGCGTTCACATCGTTGGCGGCATTGATGTTGTTCCCGTTCATGTCGAGTTCCGCGTTCATGGTCTGGAATTCGGGATGCCCCTGCACCTGATCGCGATAGATGTAATCGGGGTTTGTAACGGGGGCGTTCGAATACTGCAGAAGTCCGACCAGATGGCCGGCGCCGGGGTTGGGTACCGATGTCAGGGGCAGGCTCCAGCTCCCGCTGGCCCCGGTGGCGGTTGATGAACTCAGGTGGCCGAACATGCCGTCATACGGGACGTATCCACCCTGCGCCCCTGTGCCCGAGGCGATGCGGACTTCGTCCGTCCCGTTGATCGTGCTGCCGCCCTGTGATTCAACCACCACGGACAGCGTTCCGGATACGGGCTGCATGAGATAGACCGCCCAGGTCTGGCCGTATGGGTTTATGGACGTGAAGCCGGGCAGGAGATCGCTGTCGCTGACAAGCGTCGAGAGGGGAACGGAAACCGCGGAGCCGTTTACCGGAACCGAGTTTGCGAGTTCCTCGCTATGTTTGTCCGTGTATTTCTGTCCTGCTTCGAGAAGGGAGCGGAACTGTCCCGACGTGGTCGCATCGACGGAAAAGCCGGTGCCCTGCTGCACCATGGACTGGAAATGAGGCAGGATCATCATGCCTACGATCGTTGCGATCAGGACACCAACAATATTTTCCATCAGAAACCTGTTCCGGTGAAGGATACACAGGAGACGACATCGCCTGTCGGTACCGTGACCGGCAGAGGTCCCATGTTCCCGTATGAAGGGGTCTCCCAGGTGTTCCCCTCGGAGATGCCTATGCTCTGGTCGCCCGCCGCAAGACGGCGGGCACTGGAGATGGCGGATCCGGACAGCGCCATCCAGGTGACGACCTGCGTTGTCCCGGCATCGCGTGTGACGAAATTTCCGGCCGTAGAGAGGCCGGGGCCGTCTGCTGGCACGCCAATCTGGTCAAGGGGGACGGTACCGGAGAAGGCGGGATTGCGTTCGACATAGGTCTGCACGGCATCCTTGTAAGCAAGCCATGAGAGCGCGGCGGGGTCGGCTACGATGTCAGCGACCGGCCGGATCTGCCGGTTGGTGACACCAAGCCCTTGCGAGAGGGCGCCGACGATGACAAGCATCGCCAGCGCGAGGATCAGGAAAGGCATCGCGGATGTCCTTTACGCCTAGCCGTCATACTCGAAGATAATGGTCGTCGTGGCTCCGGACTCGATGGCGTTGCAGGCGTTGGCGATCTCGCTCGTCGACGAGGTATCGGTTGGGGTGATCGTCGTGCCGCCAACGGTAATGTTGGATGCGGCCTGTGAACGGACGAACGAGGCGCAGCCATCGCTCTGCACATTGGTCCACAATGCCTGCCAGCCCGCACCGCCATTGGCGCTGCTCAGGGTTACGGTGGAATTAGGCCATGGGCCCGTGATGGTGCTGCCGTCCCCGTTGGTCATGCCATGTGGGACAGCGGCGGCCTTGATCGCAACCGAATTGGAGAGGTCGGAGTAATTGGCGGCCGACATGCCGCCATGGTAGAGTCCTTCGATATTGGTGAAGAGATTGCTCTGGTAACCGGCCGCCGTTTCGGCGCTACTTTTGTGGAACAGTTCGTAGATGAGGCCCAGCAGGGCTGCGAGTGCCAGCAGGGCTGTAACGACTTTGACGACAATAGGGACAATGGTGTCCATTACGTGATCTTCCTTTCTGTATTCAGGGGTTGTTCGGGGGGGGATCTACATGCCGCCCATTGACCCGGACCCGGAGCCGATATTGCTTCCGATGACGGCAAGACCCGCTGCGAGCAGCATCATGACGATGGAGAACACGGAGCGTGCCATGTTCGCGCCCGCCAGCGCCTGCTGCTCAAGCGCGTCCGCCCAGGCACGGCTGTTGCTCAGGAGGCGCTCGTAAGCGCCCTTGCCGCCCCAGCTTGCTTCGATATCGTCGATCATTTCGGGCGACGGGAAGTTGTATCCGGTGACGGACATGGCCTCGGGAAGCGATTGTCCCCGTGGCCCGAGATTGGCGAGGATGGCTTCAAGACGTTCGCGCAGCCACGGTGTTGCGCTGTTGGCCTGGTGCTGCAGAGCCTCGGTATCGGGCATGCCGGCGCGTACCAGCGCGATGAATCCTGCCAGCCAGACATATCCCTGGACATTGCGATAGGTGGACCATGGCGGCAGATGTTCGAGAAGCAGCCGTAACGGGCCGGTCAGCCGTGTAAGACTGAACCACAGCAGCACGACCAGCACGAGCATCACGCCCCCGGATACGAAAACCATTTTTCCGGTCGCCATGCCTGAGGCGAGGACGAGAATATGAAGCGACGTATCGTCGCTCTTCATGATGGAAGATGTCGTGACGAGGCTTGGCACGACCCAGTTCGCGATGACGTAGAGGGACACGAACAGGACCCCCAGATAACTGGCGGGCTGGTAAAGGGCGCTACGAATAGCCTGCATGATTTTGCGGATGCGCGACTTGACGTCACAGACAAGGTCCAGCGCTGCAGGGATATTGTTCGCCTTATCGCCCGATACGATCATCATGTATTCATCATCGGGGACATACGGCCGGATGGCTTCGGCGAAGGAGAGACCTTTCGTGTTCATGCGCTCACGGATGCTGTCGAGAATGTTTGGCACGGAGCGTTTGCGGCGACGGCGTAGCTGACGTGCATAGAGTTCCAGCACGCTTTCCGGGGACAGCCCCCAGCCCATGCGCAGGGAAATCATCTGGTAAAGGGTCGCCCTCGCCTTCCAGTTGAAGGACAGGTTTGCGTCGAGCCATTCCGCCACGGTTGTTCTGTGGCTGGCACCTGTTGGTGACACGTCCGAATAGACAATTTTCAGAGCCATGGTTCACGGGTTCCGTCTGTTCGCCGATAATGTCGCGCAGATGGTTGTGGGTCCGGACAGGGAGGGGATCACCGTCCCGGCTCTCCCCTGACATGCCTCGCACCGGCCTCGCGTTCGGCAAGCACCACGTCGCGCGCGCGGATACGGTCGACGGTCTGTGTTACGGTGTAGGGATCGACCAGCCCTTGGAACACGCGCCCCATCGCGGTCTCGACCATGGTAGGATCGACATCTTTCCTTGCCCGGAAGCGGTGGCGCGCTACGGCTGTCCCATATTCGACGAAATCCGACATGAGCTGTTCGTCGGTCTCCACCACCTCGGCGACCGCGGTGCGTCCGGCAATGCCGGTGCCGTTGCAGTGTTCACATCCGGGTCCCATCCTGCGTATGGCGGACGGGTCGTCTCCCCATGTCAGCACGGCCTCACGGGCACGGCGGGTCATGCGTTCGTCACTGACCGTCCACCGCTGCGCGCAGTGTGGACACAGCAGCGGCAGGAGGCGCTGCGCCACGATCCCGCGAACGACCGAGGCGTTGCAGGTGATCCCGAAATTCAGGCGGTCATAATCGAGATTGCGCAGCCGGAGCGGTGCGTCGAACGGGTCGTCGACGTGAAGTGTCGACATCACGAAATGGCCGGTCTGCGCGGCTGCGAATGTTGTCAGCGCCACTTCGGCATCGCGGATTTCACCAACAACGAGATCGTCGGGATCCATACGCAGGCTTGTGACCTGTCTGGCCCTGAACGCCTGGCCCACAGCCTCGGCATCGCGACCGGAATCACCGCCCGTATTCGCGATATCGAGCTGGATGGCCCATGGCATCGGAAGTTCAACAGGATGTTCGATGGTAACCAGACGGCGGCCGGGCTGCATGTCTGCCTTGTTGCGGGCAAGCTCGAAGAGCAGGGTCGTTTTTCCCGAACCGGTCGGTCCCGTGCAGATCAGGATCCCTGATGGGGCGTTCACGATATTGAGGAGACGTTCTATCTGTTCGGGCGAAAACCCGTAGGATTCCAGCCTGAGCTTGCCCGGCGGCCTGCGCGGTGGCCTGAAATCCACCTTGATCGGGGCCGCGGGTTTCCTGGCGTATTCACCGGCTGGCTGAAGACGCAGCACCATGAACTTTCCGCCTTCCGAGACCGGGAAGCACGGGCCACGGACAATACGGACGTTGGACAGGCCCATGCCGCGCAGGACATCGCCCGCGATGCTGCCGTCCTGAAAGGACAGGTCGCTGTACGCGGTTTCACGCGATGCCCCGAGCGAATACATCGCGCGCATGAGGCGATCGGCGTAGGTATTGTCGAGTTCGAACCGGTTCGACGTGACAAGGCTGCCATTGATGCGGAACTGGATTTCCGTATGACGGTCCTTGCGCATGATGTGAATGTCGGTGGCGCGCCAGGATGCGGCTTCCCTGAGGAGGTTGAGAGCGTGGTCCCGGACTTCCTCGTCAGCAGCCTCTTCATCGTGGACGCCACCGGCATGGTGTTCATGGTCCAGCCTGTCTGTCACCGTGCTGAGTGGCACCCACTGCACCCGGACAAGACGCATGTTCTTGTGACGGCGGGTGTCATCAAGCCATTCCAGAAAGCTGGTTTTCCTTTTGAGGTTCTCGCTGGCGAGCACCACCTGATTGATCTGGTCAATATAGATCTGCCCCTCAAGGTCCCCGGGAACGACGAGTGCCTCGCCATGTCCCCGATCCTTTTTCCTGAAGAGACCGTTCAGTAGCCGTCCGGGCATATTATGGTCCTGTGTGTCGGGAGGATGGGTCGGCGGAGCTGTCGAGCATCACCTGGATCTGGTATCCGCCGGTCGATGTGTCCTTTGATCCGCTACCGGTAGAGGCGCTCACCACGCGCGCGATCTGCATGACGTGGAGACCGCGGAACTGATTCCACGGGATCGCCTGCGGATCGGTCTGCCAGGTAAAGCTGGCGGACAGGACCGGCACGGGGCCACCGGCCCCCTTGCGCGCGGCTCCCGATGACGGCTTTCCGACAGTCAGGGTCGCGCCGGCCTTCTGGATGAAGGCGAGGAACTGGCGTTCATCCAGCGTCGGGGCCGGCAGGGCCGGGTCTGCTGGAGGAACACCAAGGAGAATGTGACTTGCGACCGTATTGCCGCTGTCCTGTATTTCACCGGCTGGGGCAGAGGCGAGCGTGCCGCCACTGCGCTGCCAGGTGACGGTCAGGCCATGGTCGAGACATTCCCAGTGCCCGAGTGTCCAGCCGCGGGCGAAGACCGGGAATGAGTGCGCAGCCCGCAGGCAGGTACCGACCCAGTCGGCGGGAGCAATCGGCGGCGGCGGCCTGAACGGGCGCGTGGTGTGGTTGAGGCTTTTCTGTGCGGCAAGACGGACGGCTTCCATCCGGTGTTGCTGGACGATGCGGGCCACCTGCAACACGACCAGGACGGAGACAAGGACGGCCGAGGCAGTAATATAGTAGGGCCGCAGGGATATTGACCGAAGGGCGATCGGCGCGGCGGGCAGTGCTTTCTGAAGCGTCGCGAACTCGTCTTCCGACAGGATGCCTTCACGGGTGAATGTGTGCCCTGCGAAAGACGTCCGGACCGCGTCGATCTCCGCGCTCGTGTAGATCCCGTCCGAACCGAGCAGCGGTATCCCGGCATCATCGGTGGCGATCAGCCAGTGCTGGTCGGGGCCGACTTCATATTCGCCGAAATACTGCGCGCCAAAATGGTCCGCGACGGACAGGAGCAGGCTGTCGGGATGGATCCTGTCGCGCTGCTGGTCCAGCCTGAGATACCCGATCCGGTTGGGTAGCTGGGCAGTACGCACGAAATGCGTCATGTCCATCGCCAGCGCATCACGCCGGATGGTGCGGAAGGAAGGCTTGCGCGGATACTGTTTCCAGCGCAGGTCGCCACACCAGATCCGCGCCCCGTCCTTGATGAAAAATCCCACGGTGACCTCAGTGCATTACAGGATAGGATGGAGGTATGGACGGCACGGGCGGGGGGGATGGTACAGGATGGCGTGCTGGCGTGGATGACGCGGCCGGCGCCGGGGTCTCGCCACTCTCAAAACGCAGGGGGCGGATGGTTCCGTCCGCCTGGGTGTAGACCCCGCCCTGCGATACGATGACCACCGATGATCCGTCGGGCAGGGTTGTCCCGCGACGGACTTCCATGGAGCCGCCATCAGGGAAAATCAGGTCGGCGCTGTAGGTCGCGCCGTCCCACATGATCCCCGTGACGACCGGCGGCTGCGGGGGCGGGGGAGGCGCTGCGACCGGCGTGGCCGCTTTTGCGGCCTGCGGCGTTGGCGTATCCATATGATGCTGCGGCATGGCCGGTTGCGGCGGTGCCATGACGCGGCTGGCGACCGCGGGATACGCGACAGGTGCTGCGACGGAAGCTTTCTCCTGTTTCCCTGAAGCGCGCCGGTTGGCCTCCTCGATCTTGGCTGCGGCTTCCGCAACCGACGTCTCCTGCTGCATGGTCAGGATGCAGGCATTGTTCGTGTCGATCTGCTCCTCGGTCAGGACGCCGCCGACGGGCGGTTGCGCGAGGTGGAGGGCGCATGAGGGCAGCGGGATATCCGCTGCGGGACAGGTCGCCGGAAGGGCTGCCATCATGGTCGCCGCCAGAAGGGTCCTCTTCATAGCGTGTGCGCCTCCACGGTTACGACGACATGGGTTTTCTGGACCACGGCGTCCCCGCCGCCGCCGAAGAGCCAGTTCATTGCGGAGCCCACGCCGTTGCGGGTGCGCTGGGTGGCGTCGTCGACGTAGCCGCTGAGGACGAGGGTCGAATTGTTCTGGAGCGTTACCGTATCGTCGAGCGAAGTGCTCGACGTCTTGGGCGCCTGAATGGAGGACCCGTTACTGGTGATCGTGGTGATCGACAGCAGTGTCTGCAGCAGGAAGTTCACATGAAGCAGGATGCGGTTGTCGATGACCTTGGGCGTGACCGACCCCATAAACCCGGACATGACGACGCCGGGAGAGAGGGTGCTGGATGACCCGGCATTGGTGGCGAGCATGGAGCTGGAGTTTTCAAGATAGGTCGTGTTGATCCCGTTCTGGAATGGCGCCACGAGCCCATTGGTGGTGACGACCGAGCGGTCATACTGTTCCGTGACATTGCCGATCTGCTGGAGGGCCTGCACCACCACCTTCGAGCCCGAGAAAAGGCCACCGGTCCCCTTGCCGGTATCGAGGATGGAAGCGCCGAACGAGAAGGGCGTGTCGGAAGTCTGCAATGCGGGGATGGAGGCAGGCGTTGAGGTCAACCCGACCAGTCCGCCATGAGAGGTGAAGGAGACCTGGGGACTGAAGCCGTAATTGCTCTCGCGCGAGACCTTCACGGTGTAGACATGGACCTCGACCGCGACCTGCTTGAGCATATTGTCGCTCAGGGCGTGCACCCAGTCCTCGACGCGCGCGATCTGGTCCGGCGTGCCCGTTACAGAGAGCGTGCCAAGGCCGTCATCCGCGACCACCTGTGCCCCGTTCGAGACGGTCCGAGCGGTTTTTTCGAGATTCTTCCAGCGATCGGTCTTCGTCTGGGTGTAGATGCCACCCATGCCCATGGACTGACCGGACGAACCGCTGTTGCCGCCCATGCCTCCACCGCTACCCATGCCGCCCGAAGACATGCCGCCGCCCATACTCCCCATGCCGCCGCCCATCCCGCCGGATGAACCGCCACCGCCGCCCGTATAGGCGATGATGGAATTGCTCGACGTGGTTTCGCCCGCGAATGCAGGAATGGGGAAAGTCCTGGTCTGGTAGCGGAAGAACTCGATATGGTCGTCGGCCCAGCGCTGCGAGATGCCGAAGCGTGTGGCGATCGTCTGGAACAGTCCTTCACGGGTGCCATGATAATCGAACCATGTGCCGCTCCGGCTCCAGCTCGAACTGCCACTTCGGGCAGCACTGCCCGAACCGCGCGTGGCGCTGGCGGCCGTCGTCGCACCCGGGGGCGGGGGGAGTGTCGTCCCGTTGAACGCCACCGGCATGGCAGTGGCCATGGTTTCCCCGCCGCTGTCATCGGCGTCGGCATCCGGGGCTATCCTTACAGGGATTGCCGTCACCCGGCTTGCGGCCATGACGAGATCGCGCAGCGACATGGGGCGTGCGAACGTCAGGCCGGCCGGTCGCAGCAGGGTTTCGGGCACCGGGTCCACGTCCCGGATGCTGTCCCCCAGAAGCCAGGGCTTGTCGCTGAATGTGACGACCGGCTGGTCAGGGACGTGGTTTTCTCGCGCGAACCTGCGGATGTCATCTTCGCTTCGGTGCGCGGTGTTGAAATCCTTGCAGCCGGCGAGAAGGGCAAGAAGGGCGCAGGATCCGACAAGGGTGCGGAACGGTTTCATTATCGGCTGTCTCCGCCCGGGGATGTGACGACCAGCATGCGGTTCGAGGCATGGAAGTCGGCGTGAATGGATTTGCCTTCGTCCGAGATGGTGCGCACCACGTCGCCCATGATCTTGACGAAGTCGCCGGTAAACGAGGTCATCGCCGGTACGGTCCAGTTCAGGGAATGCGGCCAGATGACTTTCCATCCGGCGCGGTCGCCCCATGCGATCATCTGGTCGCGGATGGGCTGGCCTTCGACAAGCGACCAGATTTCGACAGGCGGCGCGGCGGGTGCTGTCGGTGTTGCGACCGAATGACTGACCGGGTGGCTCGCCATACCGGCCGGTCCTGCCCTGGGGATGCGCAGTGTCAGGGCGGAGCCTGCGCGCAATGTGCAACTGCCCACGCGCTGGAGGGCGCCGTCTTCGTCATGGCCGTAAAGACAGGTTGCATCCGCGTCATCGACATCGAGTTCGAGCAGCAGGTTCTGGCCGACCGGCGAGACGGCGTATCGCACGCCGTGGGCGCCCGGATAACGCATGCCTTCCGGTGAGATGGCAAAGCCGCGCTCGCGTAGTGTGTCGCTCAGCAGGATCTGTGCGTGGTCCGTATCCGGACCCGAATACGGCACAAGCTGGATCGTCGACTGGGGCGCGTCCATGCTGTTGGCAAGAATATCGGCAATAAAGACGGTCAATGCCGACGTATCGCGAAACGTCGCGCCCGAAATATGGGAGGTCGCGTCAGGGGCCTGCCCTGCGCAGCCGCCGAGGGCTACGGCAATGGACAGGCCGGCGGCATGATGGCGCAGTCGCATTACTGCTTTCCTCCATGGACAATGCGGATTGTGGGGGAACCGGCTTCCCGTCCGATGAGCAGGGCATCATCGACGGGCCGGTTGACGATGTAGGAATCTCCGGTCGTCGCGTAATCCTGCACGCCTGATGCCTGCGGGGAGACGATGACCAGGCGGGGCGCGGCATTGATGCCCCCCGGTGGAAACTGGATGTATGTCCGGCCGCCGTCGCGATACACGCGCATGGGCTTCCATGATGGTTCCGCACCGCTCATGCGGTAGGAAAAGTCGGGAGGCGACCTGTCTTGTGTCCCGCTGGCGGGTGTCCAGGCCGGTTCCGGCTGGGAAACCGGATCATTCGCGCCATAGGCAAAGGCCACCGTCCGCATGCTCGGTGCATGGGGTGTGAGGCGCAGGATGTAGGAACGCCTGTTGGTCACAAGTCGCAGGACGGCCCCGGTCGCCTGTGATGTCGCTGAAATGGCGACTGCCCAACCTGCGTGCACGCCCTTCGTGCCGCGCACCACATCGGCCCGCCAGCCGGCACTTCCGGTCAGTACTGCCGCATCCTGCGATGCCGTCTCGCCTGCCTGCAGCCGCACAATGCACAGATCGCCCGCCGCACAGGTGATGACAGGAGAGCCATCCGCATAGGCGAACCATACGATACCGCCCTTGCCGTAGACGGGCGCGGGATCGGGACGGGCAGCCTGCGGCGTGGCGGCCCGCGCAGGCAGCGCGGGTGATGCGGATGGCGCGGCAGCGGGAGCCGTCTTCGCCAGTGCCGCTTCGGCCGCGCCGGGTGGGGCCGCTACCGGGGATGGCACGTCCAGCCGTTGGTTCAGGCTCCCCATGAAACTGTGAACGCGGTCGATACTGTGCTGGAGCGCCAGTTCGGGCGAAGGCAGTCCCGGTGTGGTCACATCGACGGGCGCCGTGTCCGGATGCGCCGCGCATCCGGCAAGGAGGGGCAGCGCCGCGAGCAGAAGGTGGTTTCGTTTCATGAAGACAGTGTCACGGCATCGTTTGTGGGTCCGGACATGCGTCACGCTTTTTCTTCGCGGATGACCGTGCCCAGCCCCGTGCCGTTGATGATTTCGCAGGCCAGCTCGCTTACGACGCCACCCATGGCCACCGTCGCCGTCTCGCCCTGTCGGGTCCGGGCCTGTTTCCGGCGCTCGATCTCCGTCAGGGCCGTGCCGCGCGGGAAGACCTGCGCCAGTCTGCGGCGGGCTTCGGTCGTGCCCAGTGCGTCATAGACCCGTCGACGCAGTGCCGTATCCTCGGGCGTGGTTGAAAGCGCCCAGAGTTCGATCGGTCCCATGAGGTTGAGGACATGCAGTTCGTACCATGCGCCATGCACGAGGATCTGCAGGAGCAGCGGAGATCCGGCCCCGTCCTGTCGCGGGCCGGTGAGGCCGGTTTCAACGATCTGGTGGCCAGCGGGTGTCAGGCGGAAGGTCTCGGCAATTTCCGTGGCTTCGTCCGGGTTGGCCGCGCCAAGGATGAAGCGTCCGGTGGAATGCTGGATGAGATAGGTCCCGAAATCGCCGAGTTTCTGGCTGGCGAGCCCGATTTTCACGTTGAGCTTGGCCGCGCGGCGGGCAGCTTCCTCGAACTGGCGCTGGATGAGTGGCGCACCCGCCGTACGCTGGAATTCATCGCAGCCGATGCGCTTGAAGGATTCACGGAATTCGCGAAACCGCCGTTCGTGATGGGCGCGCACATGCTCGGGGACGTCATGGGCTTCATCGGGGTCGAGGAAGAAGTTCCGGGCCATGATCTGGAAGCCAAGCAGGAACATGAGTTCCGTCTGGCGCTGGGACTCCCCGTGCCCTTCGGGTGCGACGCGGGCAATATCCACCACGATGATGCGCGCATCGCCAAGATCCAGCCTGGTCGGCTGGTTCAGGGTGGGATAGCGGCTGATGAACGAAGTGATGTAGCGGTGGAAGAGGTCGATCGAGTTTTCCTGTCCGCCTGTCGGATTGGGCTTTTCAAACGGAATCCTGATCCGGTCTTCGCGTATGGCGTCCAGCAGGTCCGCCATGACGGGCACCGCCTGCTGGGTCGCAAAGTGTGCGAACCGCATGTCACCGGCCTGCGCGAAGGCGTCGGCGATGTCCCACCATGTCGCGTATTGCGCGACGTCGATGCGCAGGCTGGCGAGGCGTGCGTCCACGTCGGGGCGCATGCCGGCGCGGTACATCCTGGGCCTGACCGACGGCCCTTCATCGGAATAGAGTTCATAGACACAGGTGATCACCGCCGAAATCAGCTGGTTCATGCTCTCGAATGCCTTGCCATCCAGCGGGGTGCAGACCAGCGAGAGGAAGTTTTCGAGAAACGTGCGATGATAGCTCAGGGGTTTGCGGCAGCACGCCTCGGTGTCGAAGATGTTGTAGGCGTGGTCGGCGATGAGCTGGAAGGGAACGTGCACCGCGAGGTGGCGGTCCTCGGGGCGCAGGCCATTGATCGCCATGTCGACAAAGCCACTGGTTGAATCCCCGACATCGAGCTTGCCGATCATGGGGATGCGCGGCCCTTCATCGCTCATGCTCGCATTGCTGAGCAGCGTGCCGAGAAGCAGGGCGTTATCGAGGACCGACTTGCCGCGACGGGAGGGGCCGACGAAAAGGTCGAGCACCGCGCCCCGTCCGGCGCCGGATGGGTCAAAGAAAACGATCTTCCCGTCCGCCGCACGGAACATGATCGCGCCGTCGCGCCATGGCGAGGCCTGCCGCGCCCACGGCATCAGGGTAAGGGCTTCGGTCAGGGGGGCCGCCGTTGGTGGCGCGGTTGAGGCGATCGCGAGCCCCGGCGATGAGGACATGACACCGGCAAGGGGGTCGCCACATACCCGTGTCGCACTGGCGCCGCCCCATGCCCCAATGGCCTGCTGCAGCCGTGAAGCCCTGATCCCGAGGCGTTCGTCGTCCCCCGTGCTGGCCCGCGTGGCAAAGGAGACGCGGAGCCTGGTGATCGCCTCCCCCTGTCGCGCGCGGATGGCGTCAAGTTCCTGAAAGGCGATGTGGATGGCCCTGTTGGTGCCGAATTTGAGAAAGGTGGCGATCGCGGCCTTCCAGTTCATGTAGCCGGGGCGCGCGCCCTCGATCAGCGCGCCCATCCGCCACGGCATCCTGCGCTGGGCCATGCGCGCGGCCAGTTCGGTGAACGGCGCCAGCGTATTGGGGTCCGGAGCGCGGGTCATGTCGACCGGCGTCCAGTCATTCACGCCGATGCGGATCGTGGAAAAATCCCGCGTATAGGCATCGTCAAGGAAAAGCTGTTCGCGCAGCGGCGGCCAGAGCATGTCTGAAATGTCCGCCGGCCTGTCCTCGTCGGGAATATGCTGCGGGGGACGGTCCAGGGGTGTGGACGGTGTCCATGTGCTGCCCGCCGTTTCGGGAAGGATTTCCTCACGGATCGCACGCAGCCCGTCGCGCGGCGGGAGTTCGTCCACCAGGACGTCACGTTTGGACATGGCCTCCATGACGCGACCGACGAAGGCTGTATGGATGGTTGCCAGTTCCGGGTTCGACAGGCAGGGGTTCTGCGCGTCACCGATCGGGGGAAGCATTGCCGTGTCGCGCTTCTGGCGTCGCGCGGCCAGCTTCTGTTCGGGGCGGGAAAGGCGGCCGGGGCGTGTCCATAGTACGAGCCATATGCGTTCCTCGCGCATGTAAGGCGTGAGCACGCGGGCGCGTTCGGAGAAGATATCCTCGAAGCCGGCGTTCAGTGCGCGGGCGATCGCGCGCCGGTCGGCAAGGTTGCGCTCCACCACGTCATGGGCGGCATCCGGATCGGCGGCGTAGCAGAACTGCAGGGCATGTCCGGGTTCGGTAAACAGGCTCACCAGTTCGTCGCGAAGCCCCCTGGCCGCGTCGATGATGTCCTGTTTTGTCGCCAGCCTGCGCAGGCCGCCGATGCGCAGGACGGTGGCGTAATCGCCACCGAAGGTAATCAGGCCACTCCCGTCGCATGTCGCGAGGTCGCAGAACGATGTGAGGTCGCGGCGGAATACCCGCGACAGGCTGGCAAGAACGCGCAGTATGGCGCCCGTCGGGGACGCCGTCCTGCGTAGTGGCATGTCGCGGCGGCCGACTTCGTGTTTCTGCGTTCGTGTTTTCATGAGCCCGTCGCCTGATCATGGAGCGTGCGGAGATAGAAGTCGGGGTCCGTGCCGAACCATGTTCCGCGCATGAGGATGCGCAGTCCCGACATGCCGTTACGGGCGTCGAGATCGGTGGACGGGGTGCGTGAGACCACCCGGCGTAGCGTGGCCGGTGAGTCCGTGCCGAAGCGTTCACGGGCCTCTGCGCGTAATGCATGGAGTTCGCCGAAAGTGCGGCTGGCGTGGTCTGCTGCCATGCCCATGCCCGCTACGTCCGTTATTTCGGGATGTTTGCGGGCCAGATGGATGGCGCTGACCAGACGGCCCAGAACGCCCTGATCCATCTGTGGCAGCCATATGAGGGCCGCTACCGTTTCAATGTCCGGCTCATCAAGGGCGTAGGCGGGCGCGCAGGTCAGGCACACGACGACATGAGCCACGGCGACACGGGCGTCGAGGCGACCGCAGCACATGCAGCCCTGTCCCGGCCTGATGCCCTGTGTCGAGAGTCTGAGGGCGCCTTCCGGCGCCCTCGCATGTATCACAGGATCATACATGTCACTGATCGAACAGCATCTGCTTCTGTTCGCCGGTAACCGCGGGAGACTGGTCGAAGAGGGTAAATGTCGCGGTCTTGGCGAGGAACGGCAGTGTCAGCAGCAACCCGCCGCAGACCAGACCGGCAATGACCATGCCCATCCGTATGCCGGAATTGGCGTTGCGCTGGTGCTGGTACCACGAGAATACGGAGATCGCGAGGAGCACGCCGCCGCCGATCCAGCAGACCATGTTCAGCAGGTAGCCCCACGCCGTAATGATATGGGCACTTGCGGTCTGCGCCATCTGGTCGATGGCCTGCGCGTGCGCGGCTGTCTCGGCCAGATGGAGTGCGATGAGGGAAACGCCGAGGATGGAGGCCAGTTTTCGTGCCTGATGAAGTCTGTTCATGGATGATTCACCGTGTGGATGTGGCGGAGCGTTTTCATGACGATGTCAGGTGCAGCTCTTTGAGGAGCATGGGGCCGATGACGTCCGCGTTCATGACAAAGAAGCCACCGGCCAGCATGACCATGTTCAGGCCGGTGGAGGAGTTGTTGATGCCCCGGGCGCGTCCGACCTGCCGGATGATCGCGAAGTAGACGATCAGCGCGCCGTAGCTCATGAAGTAGAACCGGAAGAGATGCAGGATTGCCGTAAGGACCTGTACCGGGCCGCCGGTAACGGCGCTGGTCAGGGCGTCGATGGATACCGCGGCGGGCGCGTTGCCACCCGACAGGGAAGCCGTGCTGTCGAAGCCGAGGGTCTGGTTGCCCATGTTCAGGAACTGCGGGAAGGACAGGAAGGTCGCGCCCGCCAGAATCATGAGTTCGGGCACGAAGGGACGGCTGGCCAGTCCGTTCGCCTGCGCCGAGCGCTGGTAGATCCCGTAGACGCCACCGATCAGGAATCCGCTGCCGCCGACGTAGCAGAACATCGGCAGGAGCCATTCCAGCGCCGAACCGATATCCGCAATGAAGTTGAACAGTCCCTGCATGGGACGATTACCGGATCACGCCATGATCGGTCTGGACCACCCAGCCGTTGCGCTCCTGGCGGACCGTGGAAACCTTGCCCCACGCTCCGAGATCCGTGCCGGGTTCCACCCGGATCGGGCTGCCTTCCGGCCCCGTCAGGATGGCGATGTCGGGGGCTGCCGCCTGCACCGTGTAATGCGGCAGGGAAACCGCCGGTGCGGCGGGGGCTTCATGGTGTGCGCTTTCATGGCGCGCGGGCTTCTTTTCCGGTGCGGGGGATGCTTTCGCGGGGGGCGCGGCACCTGCCGGTGCTGCGGCCTCGGTCGCGGGAGCCGGCGCGGGCTGCGGTTGCGCCCTGCTGGCCGCCTGTTCATGAGCCTGCGTTTCCAGCATATCCTGGCGGTGGCGCAGTTCATCAAGACGGCCACCGAATTCGCCGATGCTGGTCGCCAGTCGCTCTCCCATCGCCTGCTGCGTGGTGTCGAGCTGATGTTCAAGGGCGTCCACATGGTCGGACAGCTCTTCCATCCTGTGACTTACCTCCACGAGAAGGCGATCCTCGGCGCTCGGCTGCGTGGGGGCGGTGGAGGGTGCTTCGACCGCTGGCTGCGTCGGGGGTGCTGCAGGCAGGGCAGTGACAGGAGCAGACGGCAGGGCGGGGGGCTGCGGCTGTGCTGGCTGCATGGCGACATTCAATGACGTCGGCAGGGCCGCGTCAGATATCCCCGCCGGCGCCGGCGCCGGGGTCGCCGGGATGCCTGGAGGATGGGCAATGGCTGCATTCCGGGGCAGGGTCGGCGGCTGCACGGGGCCGCCCTGCGCCGACACGCCTGCTGCTTCAAGCTGGGGCGGCGAAATGGTTGCCGCGCGGGCCGATGCCGATGCGGGATTGAAGGCCGGGCCGCTGGAATGCGCAACCTCGTGCGTGGCAGCGAACGGCAGGCTTACGCCCTGACGCATGGCGACAAAGCCCAGAAGGGCTGTTGCGCTGATGGCGACTGTCGCACCGGTATAAAGTGTCCTGCGCGAAATGCCGGGTCGTGGGGCCTGCGCTCCGTCCTGCGGGACATGTCCCCGTGCGGTCATGACCTGTGAGGGGGCGGATTGCGTCTGCGTGCCGGTATTGTCCGGCTGCCGAAAGCCCGGCTGCATGGGCGGGGGCTGGGCGTCGGAACCGCCCGTTGGTGGGGCTGCGGGCGTGCGGAGCATCGTGACCGAGCCGCCGTCATTGTCCTGCATGAGTGCGCTACCTTTCATGGGGTATCTCTCCTTCTCACCCCATTGTGGGATGTCCGGTTGTGGGTGCGGATCAGGGCGCGTAGACGGGTTCGTCGAAGAGGACGCCGACCTCATCACCCTGTTTGAGCTTCACCGTCGCCTGCTGCGGGGTCTGCTTCTGGAGGACCTGCGAGAGTTCCTGTCCCATGCGACCGCCCGCGGCACCCATCTGCTGGGCAAGGTTGAGATGGGTGAAGGCGCTGACCCCATATCCCCCGGTGTATGATGTTGTGTTTGCACTCATCATCGCGTTGCCGAGACCTTCGACGAAGGCTGCGGCCGTGGGCAGGATGATGCGTGTGGCAAGGTGTTCGTTCACTTCGGACGCGACACCTGTTTCCGCCGTTTTGGGGGAGACGGCGTAGGCGGACACCTGGAGCGGGGCGGCATCGCCGATCATGAGGCGATTGAACCTGATGATGAGCCGGTCGTTTTTCATTTCCAGCGCCCCGCTTATGCGGGCTTTCGCAAACGGGCCTGAGTCGATTTCCACGAGGACTTCGCTACCCAGATCACTGTTCGAGGTGATCACCGAATGGCCATAGACGCCGCGTCCCGCCGCCAGCAGGAGCTTTCCGCCCGCATGCGCAGACGGATCCGTGCCGCCTGATGAGTGCGTCCGGGTCGCGCCACCGCCCGTGCTGTCCACATCCCGTGCCGCGTCCGATCGCGTCCCGGCCGTAGAAATGGCACCTGCAATCGTATTACCCCTGCGTGCCGTGCGCGGGCTGTCATTATCGGGAAGCATCATTTCAAGGGTGGAGCCATGTCCGGACCATGCCGCGATCAGTTCGGCCTGGGCGGCCAGACTGATGGCTGGCTCCGCTTCGTGTGCCTCCATGCGCTGAGCCCGGTGCGTGGCGGGCGGCGGCGACGCAGGCGCGTTACTGAAAGGGTCGTCCGCCGCTGCCGTCTGCGGTGGTGTCGAAGCAGGCTTCGCCGCGGGTGGCACCGGCGCCGCAGGGGGCGGGGGAACAGGCGCTTGCGGGGCGCTGGCGGGCGCTGGAGGCTTGGGTTTCTCCGTGCCGGGCAGGTCGCCCAGTTCGGCGATGTGCTGCTCTTTGGGAATGTCGCGACCGGTCAGGGCAGCGGTGTAGGACTGGTTCCTGCGCGCAGCGTCTTCGGCGTTTTTCTTTTCCTGCTGGCTGGTGATGTCATCAAGGCGGGATGACTGGTTGTCACCGCCTGCAGGCGCGTCCAGTGCCGGGCTCCTGACACTGGAAGAATGCGGCCTGTCCTTCTGGCCTACATGAAAGATGAAATACAGGCCGGCCAGAACCACCCCGATCAGGACCACCAGATAGCCTGCGACGCGTCGTGTGTCGTCAAAGCTTGCGCGCAACCGGGTTCTGGGGGGAGCAGGCTGGTCGTTCACGGGCCGTCCTTCGCGAGATGGAGGGGGAAGGACTGCGTACCGGCCCCGTTATTCACCAGGACTTCCGGTGTCTCCGGGATCTCGTAGACCACGTAGCCATACTGTTCCTCATGTCCGGTCGGGCCGGGCGACAGCACGTCGTAGTTTGTACGCAGATAGATGTGGTGGTCGTACTGCCACGCGCGCGCGCGATCGGGGTCGCCCCCGGATACGAGAAGCGGCACGGCTTCCGCAGGCGGGGTGCCATCGAGCATGGCGTTGAAGAACGACGATCCCGTGGCCGGGATTTCCGGCCCCGCACTGGGCCGGTCGCGGGCATTGGGGCCGCGTGCGGCGATGCGCGCCGTAAGATCGGCGTCATAGGAGCCTGTACCGGCCACGATCATGAAACTGATGGGCTTTGGCGCACCCTTCAGGCTCACGAGAACGCCGCCATGGGCGTAGCGTGTCACCGGGGTCAGCTGCAGGACGTTTGATCCCGGCTCAGGCACGCAGGCATTGATGCCAACCGGGCGCACGGCGGTATTATGCCCTGCGCCGTCCTGGTCGCAGCCGCCGTTTTTATTGCTGGCGATGTCCCATGCGATTGGCCACGGCTGGCCGGTTTCGTCGAGGAAAGTGATGGAGGCCGGGTAGTCCTGAGCGATCCGCACGATATTGATCTGTGCGCCGGCGGCCATCGCCACGGTGACGGAACGCGATACGGGCACGACGATACGATGTGGATCGTCCACGCCATCCAGCGCGCGCTGTCCCGAGTCAAAACGGTCGTAGAGCTTATTCACCGCATCAGGTGGAGGCGGCAGGGTGCCTGAATAGACAGGATCGACGTGGACGTTCCTGTCAGACTGGTTGAGCGACTGGGCGTACACAGCCGGGGCCGGGGCTGTTGCAAGGAGCAGTCCCAGTAATGCCACACGATAGGAGCGCATTCAGTCACCGCCATTACTGGCGCGGGGCGCGTTCAGTTCTGCAATGACCAGTCCATCGGGATGGAGCGGGTCGTTTGTCCTGCGGATGACGACATCGACCGAAAGCTGGTCGGTCTTCGACCCGCTTCCGTTCTCCCATCTGAGATACATCGGGAAATGGACATGCCATTCGTAATCGCCGCTCGGGGTTTTCCCTTCCCACCTGATGGAGGCTGCCGATTTCGGGGTGGCGGTCAGCATGACCCGTCTTGCCTTGATGAACTCGATGTTTCCGGGCTTGCGGAATGCGTCGAGCCATGTATTCCACGCGGCCGCCGTAAAATACTGCGCATAGGATGAAAGCTGCTGCGCGTATTGCAGGAAATTGATTGTATAGAGACCTGTTACTTTCTCGGTCGCCCAGTTCGCGACCTGCGCATCCGTAAAATAGGGCTCATTGGTGACGAGCAGCTCGCGTGGCTTGCCAAACGGGTCGTGATAGATATGCCGCACGCGGGGTGGATGGGTGATGGCGACGAACAGGCAGATCGCCAGTCCGAGGTTGAGCGCCATGCTGACAATAAGGCCGATGGCAAGCCTGCCCATCAACAGTTGCCCGAATGCCGGATCAAGTAGACGCCGTGTAATTGCCTGCCTGCTATTGCGCATATTCAGGCGAACCCGGCCGCATATGTGGCAAGGCGCCTGCGGCCCAGAAGGCTGCAATGGACTGTTTTCTGGTGACGCGGGGAGACGAAGAAGATGCGGCTGGTGACGCGGCAGATTTTTCTGATCATCTGGCCGGCCACCGTGCTGTTCGCAGGAACGGCAAACGGATCTTCGGACGGGCAGGTATTGAGCAGGGTCAGTCCGGTTCGTGCGGGCAGGCCGGCACGGCGGGCGGCTTCGCCCACGGTCTTGGGCGACAGGCCAAGAAGTTCTGCAATGAAAGTGGGGCTGTAAAGGCGCTTCCACAGTTCGGCAAGATGGGTGACGGCCCTGTCATCCCAGATTGCGCGGCCCGACCGGTTGCGTGAAACCAGGCCGGAAAAGTCAAGTTTATTTAAATAACTACTTGAATTTGTGATCGAAAAATGCGGGGGGGGGGGGGGCGTCATGAGCAGAGGCGGCGTCAGCCGCCCGACCGCGTAGCGGTCGACGTAAGCCAAGGCGTAAAGCCTTGGCGCGTACGGCCCCGATTGTACGGCCCGTAACGCTGGCGATGAATTTGACCGTAACCTGCGTGGGGTACCTTAATGTAACGTACCGCTCTTCATCCGCGCTCCAGCGCGCTGTGCGACCCGTCCTGCCGTTACCGGGGAACCTGCCGTCTGTACCAGTCCGCACAAAGGGAATGGCGGAAGGGATAAATACAGGAGTGAGCGGGTCCTGATAGAAACGGGAAAATGCGCTTCCTGTTATTAATGAAGATCGCACAAGAACCCTCCTGACCGGTAATCATTAGTGAATATGTTCGTTACATTACACGGCGAATAGCAGCTTTGCACGCATAATCGCTCTGGTCCGCGGTCGTGGACAGTAATTCTTCCGTTCTGAAATCCCTAGTTATAATAACGAATTCGCGTTCGATAGATTTTCTGTCGTACCTGCCATGTACTCCGCGCATGGGTGCAATGTATCCACCCGGCTGGACACGGAGTCTGGCCGCGACGGCGATGTGTGTCATCACGCCTGTCCGGACCCACAACCGCGAGACCTATCCTCGGCACGATAACGTCTGTCGGAGCCAGTTATGGATCATCAGGAAGATCGTGTGGTGGGAAGCCGCCTGCCGGAATGGCTGGATGCCGGGCGCGCCCGTGACGTCCTTGCGCCGCACCGCGAGAGGGTGGTGGCCGCTACCGGTCATGGCGATAACAGCGCGCACGCCATGCCGGAGCCCGGCGCATGAAACGGAGTGCGTATGCGGGCGCCATGGCGATAGCCTGTCTGGCCCTTCATGCCCGTGTGGCCATGGGGGCTTCTGCCACGGGATGCGAAACCCTGATCCAGTCCGCGGCGACAGGTGCTGCCGCCCAGATGAAAGCGGACGATACGACGATCCACCAGCCCCAATCCGTTACGCAGTTCACCTGTCTGGGCAATTTCTTCAATGGCGCGGGACTGGATGTGCTGACCAACGGGCTCAACGTCGCCTCGATCGCACAGGCGACCATGGGCAAGGTGTGCTCGGAACTGACCAGTGTGTGGCAGAACCTTGAAGGCGCGGCGCAGTGTGGCCTGACCGTAACCGGCCTCGACAACAATTTCGATCTCGGGCTGGGGGCAGGCGCGTTCTGTCCCTCGCTTAATTTCGGGGGTGGTGGTGACGCGCTTATCAGCACGGCCACGAATACCAGCGGCGACAGTTCGTGGGACGTCACGGGAGATTCCCAGCTTCCCGATGGCTATTCGCTCCAGCTCATGGGCCCTGGTTCCGGCATCTCGGAGATCTCCCAATGAGGGCGGCGCGCGGCATCCTGCTTGCATCCGCCTGCTTTGCCGCGGGCATGATGCTGGCACCCCGGCCAGCTTATGCGCTGTTCGGGATTGATGAAGGGCCGATCATAGCCGCCATCACCGCCCTGCAGAGTGCAATGAACTCGGTCGTCAATACGACAAAGACTGTTCTCAATGACTCGCTCGGCCTCATCAATGGTTCGCTCGGCAACGGGTTTACCCAGCTCAGCAATTATATGAAGGCGCAGGTGGGCGCGCAGGAGCAGATTGCGGATGCGAACAACCTGGTCCAGGCCCGACTGGCCCGCGATGTGCGTAATGCGCAGATCCGCGACGATCATGCAGTCAACCGCCAGGACTGCCTCAACCTTGAAGGTGGACAGTCAGCGGTCGTAGCGGCGCATAACGCAATGGCGGTCGCGACCGCGCTTGACGGGGCGAAGGACAACCGGACGCACGCGGCCCGGGATACGCCGTCATGGGCTGGCGGGGGACAGGCGGCGCAGGCCAACAATACGCATCATTTCTCGAAATACTGCGACGATGCCGAAGCAGAAGCCGGGATCTGTTCGCTTGCGGCCGCCGGGGTAAAGGCGGCCGACCAGAACGCCTCCAGCCTTCTGACCCCGCCCGTCTATGCGGACCAGACGGCGATTGATCGCGCGAACGACTACGAAACCACCCTGATCCAGCCGGTGGCGCCCGCGGCATTGCGGGGCAGCGCCCTCAACACTACCGAAGGGCAGCAGGGCCTCCCCCAGCGCCGGGGCTATAACGCGGCGATCTCCCTTGCACACAAGATCGGTGACGATGTCCTGAGCTGGCATACCGGCACGGTCACGCTTTCCGCGGCGCAGAAAGCCGAAGCGCAGCGTGAGGGCATTACCCAGACCGACACCGGCAGCCAGTGGGAAGCCACCGAGCTTGAGGTCAACCGCAAATATGCGGGCACGGACTGGCAGGGCGATCTTCAGGCGATGCCCGGCGAAAAGTCGGTCCTGATCCAGATCGCCCTCCTTGATGCGCAACGCAACTGGCTGCTGTGGCAGCAGCTCAAGCTCGACCAGACCCGCGCGCTGGCCGAGGCGACGCGTCTTTCCATTACGGCGGAACAGCGCAGGCCCCGGACTTCCCCGATGCCTGTCCCGTCCACTTCCAGCAACTGAGGATCATATGTCACAGACAACCACCTCCCAGAGTTTTATCGCAACGGCCCTTGCCGGTCTGGATGCGCAGCAGCGCACCGTTCCCGAGGGCGAACGCGGTCTTGCGAAGGATCTCGCAGACCTTCAGAAGCGCCTTGCGGAAAACCCGGCGCTTGAAAACGATCCCCGTTTCTGCACGCAGGTCGCATGGCTGGTGCAGGACTGGCAGAAATTCAGCGGCACGGGTCAGGCCCCGGCTGTCTCGCCCTTCCTGACCGCAGGCATGGCGCATCTGGCATCCACCTATCCCGGGCTTGAAAACCCGCAGATCCGGGCCGCCCTTGAGCAGACCGCCACACTGCATGACCACGCGCTGATTACGGACATCCGTTCGGTCGCGATGGAAACGGCGCGCCTGACGCCCGAGCAGCAGGAGTCCTTCATGGCCCGGATGGCGGCCGAGCATCTTGTGCAGCAGGTGCAGGCGTCACTGGGGGCGCCGGTTATTGCGCGGGCAGCCGCCCCGTCACCGGTCCAGCCGGATATTGCGCCTGAACTGGTGGCTGAACAGCCTGTCCGGAGCCCGCCCGCCCGGGCGGCCGCAGAGGAAGCGCAGCCATTCCCGCCGGAAGCCGGAGGCCCGGGATTTGCTGCGCCGCCTCAGGAGGCCGAGCTGGCGCGAGGGGCCGCGCCCGAGACCGTGCATGAAGATAGCGAACCGGGCACGGCTCCCGCCAATGAAAGATCATCGCGCGCATCACGGGGCGATGAGCAGCCTCAGGATGTGCCCGCTTCAGCAAAGGCTGCCAGTTCTCGAAATATAGAGGATCAGGTACGGGACGGGGATCGGGAGGCCGCGCGACAGGCCGAGGAATCACAGCCTTCTTCGGTTCGTGAACCACAAGAAGTTAAGGTTCCGAATAACGTTCAATCGCCAAAAGGTCCCGATCAAGAGCAGACCGAAGCGTCTGCCAGTCCCCAGAACAAACCGCAACCCGCACCTTCGAACATTCCCTCGCCGATTGCCGGCATCGGTAAATGGGCCAGTAATTTCAGGGGTAAGCGGGATGAGAGCCGGATCAACAAGATGATCGCCGCCACGACGACCGCGATGGATACGGTCAGGGATCGGCTGGGCGATCTCCGTCAGGAAGAGCCCGGTTTCTTCGAGCGTATCGAGACCGCCGCCCGCACGTCAGGGAAAACGGTTCCCGCTGTGGTGGCGGGCATGACAGCCGATGGCCCGTTCGCCGACCTGCGCAATGAATATAATACGATATGCGAGACTAATCCGGGCTTTGTCGCAGCACGCAACGAGCTTCATAAGGCTGGCATCGGACTGCGCACGGCTACGAGGCGACTGGACGAGGAGACACGCGAGCGCGGGGCATCCGAACAGGCCCCCGTTGTGGAGACGACCCGGAATGTCGCGGCTCTCGGCCTGGAACTCGAAAAAGTCCCGGGCGAGCAGGCTGGCAGGAATTTCCTGCAGGACATAGGGGGGCTGGTCGAACGACTGGTCGAGAAGTTTCGCGCGCATTTCGAACGTATCTTCGGGCAGCAGCGCGGACGTGACAGCAGCCCCTCCATGGAGCGCTGAGCCTTGATCCACACGCGCCCGCGCCCGGTCAGCCGCTTCTGGCTGATGGCTTTCGTGTTCCTGGCAGGTTATCTGCTCCTGTCAGGTAGCGCCCATGCGGATACCACCGCATCCGACGTCACCTGGAGCGATCTGGCGGCAGGGGATGACTGGACCGGGCGCGTGCTGGACAGCATTTTCCCGATGGGCAGTTCGTCCCAGACCACTACGGGAACGATGCTCTCGTATTTTTCCGCCTATGTCATGCTGATCGTCGCGGCATGGATCTCCTATGCCACGGTCATGCAGATCCACCGCACCGCTGAAAGCGGCAAGATATTCTCTGCCAGTTTCAGCGGCTGGGTTCCGGTGCGTGTGGCGACGGCGCTTATCATGATGAGCCCCATAAGCACCTTCGGCGGTTTTTCGACCGGTCAGGATCTGGTCCTGCTCGCCTCCAAATCGGCGATAGGCATGGCGCGTAATCTTCAGAATATTACGATCCGGGCCGTTGGTCCGGACGCCCTGCCGCTGGCGCAGCCCATGGCCCCCGCTACCCGTGAAATCATCTTCGGTGTGATGGCCAGCGAACTCTGTCGTGCCATAATCAACAACGCGTCAAACAACCACAATCTGATCCCCGAGCCCACCGTGCAGAATAACGGGTCCGGCAGGGTCACGCTGTCCTATAACCTCGCAGAAGGCGAACAGACCGCCGCCGCCCCATGTGGCAGCATTACCCTGCAGGTTCCAACGTCTTCTGCGCGCATGACCACATCGTCCCTCGGACCCTATATCGACCTTTCCTCCCTCGCTCCGCAGCAGCAGCAGGCCCTGACAAACCTCGTCAGCAACATCCGTGGCCCCATGCAGGGTATCGCAGCCACTTTGTGGGCAACCCGGAATGTTTCGACACTTCGCTCGCTTGATGCCGTTCTGATTGTCAACACGCAGTCCTATTCCAATGCGCTGTCGTCGATCGCCTCCAGTGCGGTCTCGCAAATACGGTCCGCGGCCGATGGATCGGGGGCCGATGCCGGGGTTACGGCCCTGCAGAACCTTGGATGGAGCGGGCTGGGAGCCTACTATCTGGAAATTGCCAGCCTGAACTCGGAAATCCTCGCCTTCTCGTCGCTCCGGCCCACCATCACCGCACCGGCATGGACGGGACTGGGCTGGTATCTTTCTGATGACGTCCTCCCGTTCGCACAGGCCATCGGCGATTACCTCGCCCAGCAGGAAGACAACATCATCACCGCCGATCAGGCCAGCGCGCCCTACGGCGCACCGCGCATGTTCGCCCGCGGACGCATCGGCAGTTCACCAGATTCCCTGCTCAGCCAGATTACGCGCGCCATCGGGATCAACGAGGATGTCTTCACCCTGATCCTCAACGAGATGATCGCCCCCAGTTCTGGCGATAACACCAGTCACCCGATCAGCGGGGGCGGGTCGGGATGGACCGACCCGCTGGCCAGCATGATTACGCTGGGACATGTGCTGATTGATATCGCCCTGACTGTCATAGGCATGGCGGCCGTAGGGGCGAGCAAGACCGCGTCCGGTGCGGCGGCCGTGGCGGGCTTTGTGACAGGCCAGCCCGGAGAGGTGGCGGCCGCGGCATCGGCCATGGTGTTCAGCGGCGCGATCAGCGCGCTCCTGACGCCGATTTTCGCGGGAGCGTTCATGCTGCTGGTGCCCGGTGTCACGCTGGCTTACGTGCTGCCCATGACCCCCTATCTTTACTGGATCGCGGGTGTCGGTGGCTGGCTCATCCTCGTGATCGAGGCGGTCATCGCCGTGCCGTTATGGATGCTGGCGCATATGGTGTTCGAAGGCGAGGGCCTGCACGGCAAGGGCATCCGGGGATATGAGGTGCTGTTCACCATCATCTTCCGGCCCTCCATGATGGTGATCGGGCTGATCCTGAGCTACACGATTTTCTCCGCGATGTCCTGGCTGCTGATGAAAAGCTTCTCCGTGACAACCGGCTTCGTGTTTGCGCAGGGCTACCTGCTGGACAATTTCGTCGGGATCGTGGTGATGCTGGCCATGTATGTCACGACGGAGATGACACTGGCCGTCATGTCTTTCCGGCTGATCTCCACGTTGCCGCATCATCTGCCCGCCATGGCGGGCATGAACGCGATGAGCCGTGTCGATAGTGATAATTTCTCTGACAGCACAACGCAGCCATTGGAACCGCATATGGAAAAAGGCGCGCGTCTGTTGCAGGATAGTGTTTCCAGTGCTGCAAGCGGTGGGGCAAAAGAAGAAAAGTCTGCCGCTCCCGGTTCAAAGGGACTGGATTCAACAACGCAGTCCCACCTTATGGTTTCAGGTCGCGAGGAAGGTTAGGCGCAATGGGTGATTTTCTTGACTTTGACCAGCTTATCCGCATCCGGCGCGCAACGGAAAAAATGGCGAACAACGCCATCTCGGTGGCGGATTATAACGCCGTTGTACGGCAGAACGAGGCGTTGCGGCAGGAGGTCATACGGCTTCAGGCCAATGCCCGGCACTGGGAGAGCGCCGCAGTCACGTATGAACAAAACCGCAATGAGTTCAGAGATTATGGCCGGGCAGTAAAAGCAGAACGGGATCTTTTTGACCGGAAATCAGAGCGCTTGAAAACGCGTGTGGCAGAGCTTGAAAGAGAAATTGCCGCACTCAAAGGACGCAAGGGATGATGCGGCTTGCATTGCTGGGTGGGCTGGCGCTTGCGGTTTCCGGATGTTCCCACGGGAACCTCACATCGGCATCTAGCCGACCGCTCAGGCCCCCAGCGGTCCGGCAGGCACTGTATGACCCGTATGCACCCTATGGATCGGTTCCGGCACGCTGGAAGCCTGCTGTCGCGTCACGCGCCGGTAATATCGTGAAACCGTCAGATCCGGCCGATCAGGCAGACCGACCGGATTACGAAGGCGCTTCGTGGTCGGTGGGCAACCAGTCCGGGAGGGCTGGCACCTTCTGAACTCATTGACATTTGTAAGCGGATTGCTTACAAGCGCGACAGAATGATCAAGACGTTCGCAAACAAGCAGCTCAAGGCGCTGTGGGAGACAGGAAAGTCGAGGATTGATGCGCGGTTTCATGGTCGTATTCTGCGTCGATTGGATGCGCTTGATGCGTCGGTCAATGCAGACGATATGAACCTGCCCGGGTTCGACTTTCATGCCCTCAAGGGGCATACACCGACCCGATATACAGTTCACGTAAACGGGCCGTGGTGTATTACCTTCGAGTTTAGAGACAGCGACGCCTACGTTCTTGATTTTGAACAGTACCACTAGGAGGCAACCATGGTTAGCACCGTTCGTCGCTGCCCAACTCATCCAGGCGAGTTGCTCCGAGAGGATGTGATTCCTGCGACTGAGCGGAGCAAGACAGAAATTGCGCAGTTTCTGGGCATTTCCCGACAGCATCTCTATGATATTCTCGCAGAGCGCAAGCCTGTGAGTCCGGAAGTGGGAGTGCGACTGGGCAAACTGTTCGGGAACGGTCCCGGTCTCTGGATCCGGATGCAGGCCGCTTATGATGAATGGCATGCGGCACGAGCAGTGGACGTTTCGAACATTCCAACCTTGCAGGCAGTCGGTTCCTACCGTCATGCCGCACGGTAAGAACATACGCGCCTGCCTGATACTGCGTTGAAAGACCGCAAGATTCAGTGGTTACGCCGGAAATGGAGCCGTTCGCTTCTGCAAACTGGTATTATCGCCGCCAGCAGTCACGTCTGTACCTGTAGAAAACCCGAAAATGATCCTTGCCTCCGCAACCATACCATCCAGTTTGAGAAATGCTGGCTGACATGCCAAATTCAGGCACTGCCACCACGAACTACAACAGCTTGAGCCAGATATATACGCCCAACCAGATATCAGCGATCACGATCGCTATTCCTTTCCAGGGGAAGGCGGAAAGGTATCTGTCAACGTCGTAGATGGCGTTAGAGGCATTGTTCATGACCGCCTCAAGTCCCTGAGCAATGGAGAACAGTGCCCCGACCGCCAAAATCAGCAGGATCAGGGAGAAGATGCCTTTTGCGGTCGGGAGCGAATTCCCTCCCGCCCCTATCCGGTAATTCCTGAATTCCTCTCGACCGCGGCGGATGAAGTCTCCATCGGAGAGCCAGCCTGATTCGCGTCGCGCAGGCTCCACCCGGGAGCCGTAATATTCTGAGTCCCTGAAATCGCCCATCTGGTGCTGTCCCGAGCCGTCTGAAGCGCGAACCGTGAAGGAATTTATGTTCGCGCCTACACGAACTGGAGTGCCACATTCCGGGCGGGTTCGTCTATCGCGGCCATAAGTCACGTCCGTCCTGCAGAAAATCAGAGAATGATCCCCGTCTGTGCGACCGTGCCATCCAGTTTGAAAAGCACAGGCTGACATACTGGGTGCCCAGTATGAGGGTCAGCGCCAGCGACCGGATGCTGGCAGGCGAGAGAATACCCTCCCCGTTCCAGAACACGGCGTGCCCCCACATCGCGATTACAATGGCCAGCAAGAGGGCACAGAACCGTCCGTATCGCCGGGTTCTGCTCCGTGCCTGCCGCCGGATGGCATCGTCCTCGATCTGCGACCGTGCGACTGCGGCTGGCATATCGTGATCCGGCCGCATGTCAGCCAGTGCGCGCATGCCGTCGCGCGCGACCCGGTAGCTTCTGACGAACTGCACCAGGAACGGCAAGGACAGCCATTTCAGGGCGCGGACCATCCGCCCCCGCCTCGTCGGCCCGCTCACGAAGCCAGTCCTGCGACAAACCCGTCCACGTCATCGGGTAGCCCGGCTTCCTCGTGGGGTGCGCCGTCCCGGCCACTCCAGATAATGGTGGGCGTGCCCCGGACGCCGATGGCGTGCGCTGCGTCGAGATTGAGCGTCAGGGCCGCTTCCGCAGTCTCGGATACGGCTCCGTCCGCAGGTGCGTGCCCCTGTGCCATGATCCGCCGCCATACCGGCACCATGCCATCAGGGGCCGCACTCAGCATGGCGACTGCCGCAGGCGTGCTGGCTCCATGGTTTTCGTAATCGTTGATGGAGATCGGCACGATGGCGAGCTGCAGCCTGCCCGCATCGACATAGGGCTGAAGGGTCTGTAGCGCCCGGGTGGAATACGGACAGAGCGGATCGACCACCATATAGACCCGTGGCGCGTCCCTGCGCCCGTACAGGCCAAAGGATGCGGCGGAAAGCCGGCCGACCGGATTGACGGTGGCCGGTGATGCGGCAGCCCCGGGTTCGCTCCGTGAACTTCCCTGACCGTGCAGGACCACAGTCGGAATGGTGCCCCGGATGGGCGCCACCTCATCGCGGGTCAGGTTATGGCCTGACGCATCCCACATCACCCCGCCGATTTCAGCGCCGCCATCGGGCGTGATGTAGAACACCCGGAAATGGTCGCCATTGCGCGCATAGACGGCGCGCAGGCCATGCTGGTCTTCCGGCCTGCCGATATCGAACACGCTGGCTCCCTGGCTCGCAATCCGGCTCAGGGCAGGACTCCGGGCGATCTCGGCCGCCGGTATGGGGCGGGGCTGTGGCTGCCCGCCGACCTGTGGAACAGCCACAGCCGCAGGCCGGGCGGGTGTATCGGCCACGGATGGGCATTGTGGCGCCGCCAGGGCAAGGCCGGGCAGGGCAAGGATGGCAAATGCGGGCATGAGGCGTCGCATGAAGGGTCCTCCAGTAAGGTTCCTTCACCATCCCATGCGTGGTTGTGGGTGAGTTTTTTTGCATGCCATGTCAGCACCCACAAACGGACGTGCCATCTTCAGTCCTGTAACGAACGCACCACCCAAGGAGGATTTCATGCGGAACACCTTTGCCCTGATGCTCGGTCTGGCGCTGGCGGCCACACCCGCCTTTGCCCAGCATCTCCCCCCCGACGCGCTGGATCATCTTTCAGCGGAACGGCAGGCCGAGATCGGCCATCGGAACTGGGGGCCGCCGGTCAACCCGCCCGCGCAGGCGCAGACCCTCTCGCCCCTTCCGGTTCCGGCGACATGCAAAAGTCCCGCCACGGATTTCGAACCACTTTACGCGGCACCCGCGCGCACGGCGCGTCAGGTAGGGGTGGCCGCCCCGCAGATCGCTGTCACCGATACCACCCGCGACGGCTGGACGCAGGTTGAACTCACCGGGCGCATCCTTGCATGGATCCCGAGCCGGGACGTGGTGGCCTATCGCCCGCTTGTCGCGGATCACCCGACCGGCTGCACGGTCGCGGGGCAGCGGGCGAACGGCATGATCGCCTTTTCCCACCCGGACAGATGATGCGGATGCGTCTTTTCGTAACGGCGCTGGCGCCCTCGCTGTGGCTGCATGCGGCCATGGCGCAGGTCCCCCAGCAGGTCATCCCGAGCATCATGGAGCCCGGCTCGCCGGAATTCGTCTATGCCGGGACATCGTCCCAGACGGGCGGCTCTTCGGGCGCCACGACCTATACGGGGGCCTGGGGGACGACCGACGCCATGTCCACGCTTCTCGCGCAGTCCTATGGCTCGAGCGCCGTGACTGCCGCCGAGGATGAAGGGATCAATCCCGATACGCTGGCGGCCTTTGGACAGATCGAGAGCCATTTCCAGAATGTCGGCAACGCCACATCCTCTGCGGAAGGCGTCTGGCAGATCACCAACGGGACATGGGATGAGTATGCCGCGAAGCTGGGGCTCAGCGATGCCGACAGGAGCGATCCGGCCGTACAGGCGGAAGTCGCCAGTGCGGTCATCAGCGACTACGCTTCGGCGGTTTCGAAATCGACCGGCACCAGTGCAACGGCGGCGCAGACCTATGGCGCCTACATGTTCGGGACAAAGGCCGGATCGGAAATCGCAACCGAGTCGGACAGCAGTACGCCATTGAGCAGATTCGTCTCCGCCAGAACCCTCGCCGCCAACAACATGACTGGCTGGACGGTGGGTCAGTACTACGCAACCATTTCAAATCGCATGGGAAATGGGGCGTCGGAACAGGTCATCAGCTCATGAAATACCATCCGGTTGCCGTGCCAAAATGGACACAAAAACGCAAGAAAAACAGCGGTTTACCAAGGTTTCGCTTGTGGCGCGGAATGAGTCGGGGCAAGGTGCTTTCGCGCCGCGGGCCGCATAGCCATGCAGACCGGGCGCCCGATTGCAGAGGCCCACCGATGACCTAGCCCAGATATGAGAAACCCTGCCTCTTCCGATCTCCAAATCGGAAAAGCCAGGGCACCCAAAAACCTTAGTTCATGTACGAAGAAATGCAGCAATTTCCTCGTACATGAGAGTCCCGTCGGAACGCAAGACAAAATTGCGAACGGGGGCGGTTTGTCCGGTGTCCGGGTCTTGAGGCTCCTGAAAACTTCCTGGTTCCCGGACTTTTTTGAATGGTGATACAAGCCCACAATGATGACCCGCGCCCGGTGCGCCGGCGCGGAAAGCGGACCCTTACCCCTGCCATGCTCGACGCCGTGGCCGAACTGGCGCGGCCTGCTCCGGCATTCCCCGGAAAATACGATGTCGTGCGGGTGTTGCGCGCGCTCCGCAGACCGCTTGGCCTGAGCCGGAACGCGTTCGAGCTTCTGGTGTGCATGGTCGAGCGCACGGCGACAGGAGACTGGGAGGAAGGGGCGACCCCCTTCATCTACGCCCATAACACCACGCTCGTGAACTGGACGGGGCTGTGCCTTACCTCCCTGCGCCGCGCCGTACGTGAACTGGCCGGGGCACGGATGCTGACCGCCCATGACGGGCGCAACGGTCAGAGGGGGCGGCGCTGGCAGGGCGAGGAGGATACCTGCCGGGTCGGGTTCAGCCTTGCCTCGCTACGCTATCGCTGGCCTGATTTCATGGAGATGCTGGAAGCGGAGCGGCGGCATCGCAGCCAGATCAGGTTCCTGCGTGATGCGATCGCCGACCTTAACGGGGTGATACGCCAGCGCGCGGAGCAGCAGGGCAATGAGGCGGCAATCGTGCAGGCATCTGGCATCATGCGTCGTCGGCTGCGCTCTGAATCCATCGAAACACTGAGTGGCTATCATGACGACATGAAAGCCCTCTGGCATCGTCTGGAGGCCTGTCCGGCCCCTGTTGATAACCCGTCTCCGGATGCCCGATGGACCCCGAAAGTGGCACCCATGGACCCCGATTGTGGCACCCACTATACAGATACAAAAAACAATCTATCTCAAATTAAGGTAGTCACCGTAGCGGCCACCGGCCGCAATCGCATTGAAGCAATGCGGAGCGCAGCGCCAGCGGATCCAGTCGTCACATCATCCGGACCCGACCTGTCCGCCCTGCGCGGTTTTCGCGGCACATCGACGTTCTATCTCGAAATCTGCCCGCCGCTGCGCGACCTGTGTCCATCCGAAAAGCCGACCCAGCCCCAGCTGACGGATGCCGCGGAGTATCTTTCCGGCCAGATCGGCATCACCCATCACGCGTGGCGACAGGCCTGCGTGGTCCTTGGTCGCCTGCAGGCCAGCATCACCGCCATCATCATGGCCGCCCGTCTCCATCGTGGGGAACCGATCCGCTACCGGGATGCCTATTTCCGCTCCCTCGTGGATCGGGGGGCGCGCAATGCGCTCTACCTCGACCGCAGCCTGTATGCCCTGCGCGATGCCTGCGCCCGGATGACCCTTTCGGCCGGGCCGTCCCGATCCACTGGCCCTATCGGATTACGGCAGTGACAGGGGCTCAGGGATCCATTCCGCTGTGCGTCCCGCGTGACAGAGCGAAACAGGCCGCCGGGGCCGGTGCACGATGGGACAGGGTGCAGCGCTGTTTCTTCTGGGACACAGGGATTGCCGACATTGCGGAAAACGCGCCGGTCCTGGCGTTCCTGCCGTTCCGCTTTCGCCCCGACCGCAGGCCGCCTTATGTGCGGCCGTGGATGGTCCCGCAATCCCTGTGGGGATGGAACCTGCGCGCCGTGCTGCATCGCGAAGACTGGGACAGGATCCGCCGCGATGCGTACAGGCGGGCAGGCTACCGCTGCCGCATCTGTGGCGGTATCGGTCCCGCCCATCCTGTCGAGGCCGATGAAGGTTGGGCCTACGACGACACGCGCTTCGTGCAGGTTCTCAGGGGCGTGATCGCCCTGTGTCCCGACTGCCACGCCGTAAGGCACTGGGGACGGAGTATGGCAACCGGAAAGGAACAGCATGTCCTGCGCTGGCTGGCATGGATCAACGGGTGGACACCAGCGCAGGCCCGCGCCTGTGCGGATGAGGCCATGGCACTGTGGCATTGGCGGAGCGGTCATACGGGCTGGACCTGTGATATCGGATGGGTAGAAAAAGTCTTCGGCGTGCAGCCCGTAGCGGATGCCATGGTCCGGGCAGCGGCAACGCAGCAGGGTCTGGTCGCATTGGCGCGGCAGTCGCGCGACGGTGAAATGCGCTGATCGAGGTAGAAATGACGGATAACCCCGCTCCCGTAGAACCCATTGCCGACGCCCTGACCGTCGCGCGGTTTCCGCTGGAACGCCGTAAGGCGCGTTCGGTTGAATTCATGCAGATGCTGAGCCTTGACCGCGATGACGTGGTCGAGGTGATGAAAGAGGCCGGACAGAAGCCGCCCTACGCCCTGTCCACCCTGAAGCGGGAGGGCGCGCGTGAGGTGCGCTCCCGTCTCAGGGAATGGGACCTGAGCGTCTTTGCTGACGCGGCCGAACTGGAGGATGCCCTGCGTGCCTGGTTCCAGCCTGCCGTTACACTGGCGATCAGCGAAACGGCAGAAGCCCGTGACCTTATCATCCGGGAGCGGCAGATACGCCTCGCCACGAATGTCGAACAGAGGCTCATGGATACCGCCTACCGGCAGCAGCGGGCGCTTGCCGCCCAGCAGGTCAGCGAGACGTGGATCCTGAGCGGCCGGATCATCGGCGGATGGGAGGTCGTCATCGCCTGTCTCGAACGCTATCGCGAAGGTCGGCATGTGCGGAAGGCGAAATCTGAGATGCTGCCCGTAAGCGCACCTGTCCAGTCCGAACCGGTGGTGCAGGATGGAAATGTGGTGTCCCTGGGCGCCTGGCGGAACAGAAGTAAAGGCACCGGCTAAGTTTTTTCCTGTGCCACCATAGAGTTCGGGTTAATGCGGCGCAGTTCTTCATTGACGCGGGTCTGCCAGCCCGATCCTGTTGACCGTCAGGAAATACGGCGCGTAATCCAGCGAAGCGATCAGATCGAGTTCGTGGCGGAGCTGGGTCAGAACGCCGTCCGGCGCGCCAGCAGGATAACGGTCTTTCAGATGCGTCCGGACAAGGGCTGCAAGGGTTTCCTGTGGCGTATTCCCTGATGCGTCGGTCTCATCGGGATACTGGTAGGCCAGATCATCGAGCGAGAAGCGGCATAGCGCGGCAATCTCGGCGCTACGCGCAATCGCGGCCTCATGCCCGGCATAGTCCTCACGGATCTCGCGTTCCGCGACAAGATGCCGTCCCGAACAGGTTTCGCGCCGGTCGCCCAGCTGGTCGACCGTGCAGCCATGGCGGATGCAGCCCAGCACGTCCTGCAGGATATGCCGCCCGGCGTTGTGATACAGGACATCGCCGGTCACGACGGGACGCAGGCCCGCCGTCATCGCCATGTCGGCCATGCGGGCGAGACGGGCTGCATCTCCCGGCCGGTAGCGCCGGACAAGGGCGACATAACCGGGCAGGCCACCCGTGCGGGCATGCGCTTCCATGCGGGCCAGGGCAGCGGAAAGCGTGGCATCGGGTGCATCGGGCAACAGGATCAGGAGCAGGCCCGCACCCTCGCGTTCCAGATCGCGCCATGTCAGGGAAAAGCCGCCCCCTTCCCTGCCCGTTTCCTGCCCAGCGTCAGGAGACGGCACAGACGGCCATAGGCCATGCGGTCGGTAGGATAGGCGAGGACGGGCGGTATATCCTCCAGATCCAGACGGCAGCCCACGACAAGGCGGACCCCATGTTCGCCCGCTGCCCGGTGCGCCCGGACGATCCCGGCGAGGCTGTTATGATCGGTGACGCCGATCGCCCGAAGCCCCAGTTCCCCTGCCCGCGCGAACAGTTCGTCGGGATGGCTTGCGCCCCGCAGGAAGGAATAGTTGGTGGCGACCTGAAGCGGGACGTAGCCGGACATCGCCTAGCCCGCATCCGCGTGCGGATGGCGGTGCGTGCTTGTGCTGGGCGCGGGAGAGCCTGCCCGCCGCAGGATGACGTAGCCGCAGCTCTGGAGGTAGGCGACAAGACGTTCGGCTGTAATCCGTGCCATCATCTCATCGGCCGTGTGCACCTTGCGGCGCCCGTCATAGCGCAGGCCATGCGACAGGGAGGCTTCGATTTCCTCCAGACTGGCCGGACGCAGATCGGGGGGACTGTCCTTTACCATTGCGCGCTCCTCAGAAAAGACCATGCAGAAACCACGAGGCAGGCGCATCAGCCGTCCCCACGCAGCGGACGGACTGGAACAGCCAGAACTGGAGGCCGCCCCCTTCCGCCGCGATCCAGTAATTCCGGATGCGGCCGTATTCGCGCGTGTCATACCACCATTCACCATGCACGCGCTCGGGACCGTCGCATGCGACAATCCTGTAGGCATGACCGCGCCACGCCACCTGCTGCGGCACGCCCGCCGCGTCCTGCCGGATCATCACCACCGGTTCAGGTGGATCGAACCGCCGCACGGGACGTGGCCATGAACATGACCAGTCTGTGGATGTCGTGGAGGGTGTCGCAGGCGTCATGACCTGCCTTGCCCCCTCCCCGCGCTGCGCCAGTTCCATGCAGACCGTGTCCACCAGCACCCCGATCACCGTGGCGATGGCGTCCGCCGTGGAGACAGGTTCCAGCAGGGAGCGACGGCCCTGTACCGCATCGCGTGGCAGGACGGGCCGGACCGGTTCCGGCACCCGTCCCAGCGCCTGATCCAGGCGCAGCATGAGGTCTGGACCGAAGCGGCGAACCAGCGGTGCCCGTGGCGCGGTCCGCACCTGTCCGATACGTTCCAGACCGAGCTGGAGCAGTCCCTTCAGGGTGGCGCCGTCCAGACGCAGGGCGGCAACGGGCAGTGGATCGAGTGCAGCAGCCTGCCCTCGTTCGGGGATGATCTCCGCCCCATGAGGTCCCGCATGTGCGAGCGCCCAGGCGCAGCCCGGCGTATCCGCCATTGCGCCCCGCACTGCCAGGCCCATGCCAGACAGGCGCTCAAGCAGGGTGGTGAGCATGGATGTTTCGCCGCCATGCAGGTGTGCGCAGCCCGTGGCGTCAATCCAGATGCCATCAGGATCGGTTGCGGATGTCAGCGGCGCGCACCACAGGCACCATTCCGCCAGTCGTGACAGCGCCTGCGCGTCGTCATCCGGATCGGCGGGTGCGACGGCAAGATCCGGCACGAGGGCCTGCGCCTGTGCCAGCGGCAGGCCGGGGCTGATCCCGGCCTCCATGGCCGCCCGGTCGACCGCGGCGATCATGTAGCGCCGTCCGTCATGGGCGCGCGTGACCAGCGGTTGGGAAGTCGGCAGGTTGCGCAATCCATGCCGGCGCAGCCGGTCGGTCGGCCAATGGGGAAACCACAGCGAGATGATCCGGCGCATGTTCCGTCTCCACGATCCACTCCCCAGCCCTGCCACCCCGATGGCGCAGCAGTTCGACATGCATGCGCGGCCGTCCGGGACGGAATGCAACCGGAGCGGTTCCGGCCGGAAAGGGCGCAGGCCCTACGCGCCAGCGCGTGGAACTGGCCGTCGGATGCACGAGGGCGGGATCGTCCATTTTCCTGGCGCGACGCAGCAGGAAAGCGGTCTGTCCCGACCCTTCCGCCGCCAGCCGCAGGCGGCGCGACGCCGTCAGGCCCAGAGGCTGGTCGAAATCGGTAACGACTGCGGCCAGTCCCGTCTCACGCAGCACATCTTCGGTCAGGCCGAGAACCCGATCGGGAGCGGCGTGAAGGCAGATCAGGCGGTCGGGAGAAAGCCCGGCCTGGGACAGCCCTTCGCCCAGCAGGTTCAGCCGTCCGGTATGGATCCATGCGACCGGCCCGGTCGTGCGCGACAGGATGGTGGCGATCCAGCGGGTCGGATAATAGCCGAGAGGCGTGTCGGCGCCACGGCCGATCACTTCATGGGTCGTGCCCCGCTCCAGGCCACCACAAAGGTGAGTGTCGATTTTGGTGGCGCCGCAGGCTAGTCGTGCGACATCATGTGCCAGCACGCCTGACCGCCGTTCGATCCGCAGGATCTGCGCCCGGAGAACGGCGACGGTATCGTTGTCCTGTGTTCGCGCCATGTTCTCCTCCCTTAAGGGAACACTTAGAGAACACGATATGATCCTGTAAAGCAGAAAATGCGTGAGGGTGTGTTACGCCTGTGTGTCGGGTGTTGTCTTGCTGCGGGTTTTCCGGGGCTGAGGCGGTTTGCCGGCCTCTTTCGTGTCAGAACTCTTTTTGGGCTGGAATCTGTCTCGTGCCCATGTTTCAGGTTTTTTACGACGATCGCTTTTCCCGGCTTTCGGGACTGTGACGCCACTTTCATCGCTAGCCGTCATTGCGACTGCAGCGTCTCCCTTGCGCTGTGTTTTTGAAACCTGTCCGGTATCCTCGACCCGCGGGCGGCCCAGTCCTATTTTCCGTGCCAACGTCGCGCGCTGCTCAGCATAGGCGGGCGCGGTCATCGGGTAGTCCGGCGGCAGGCCCCATTTCTGGCGATACTGCTCGGGCGTCATCTGGTAGACCTGTTTGAGATGGCGCTTCATCATCTTGAACTTCTTCCCGTCCTCAAGACAGACGATATGGTCGGGGAAGATGGTTTCGGAGAGCGGCACGGCGGGCACAGGCTTTGTGCCAGCCGGTAAGGCAGGCGAGGGAACCGCTTCCGTTCCGCTGGCGATATCTTCCCTCACGGCTGCCGTCACACTCCGGATCAGCAATGGAATGGCATCAGGGGTCAATGCTGTCTGGGGGTTGCCGAGATACGCTGAAACGATGCTCGTCATGGCGGTGATGATGGTATGGTCCGGCCCGTCAGCTTGATTCACTGAAATATTCTCCTGTTGTTTACGCTTCTATATTTCGAATACTGTGCCCGAGTTTATTTACTGGCACAACCAGCCGTGGTCCGGCGGGTATTCGTGCATCACGTCGAGACCAAATCTTAACCCTTCTCGTGGTGGCTATAACTGGTGCAGTGCCTATATCGGGATGCCCCATGGCGCAAATGTGTAATAATAGATGAAGAGCCCTATCCACGAAATGGCAGTGACAGATAGCCACGTCCTGCGCGTTTTCAGAACAAGCCCTGCAAGACACAATATCATCACGCCAGCGGCCATGATTTCTATCTGAAACTGGAGAAGTGCTTCAGTATCATAGTATCTGTCCATTTATTCAGCACCTCTGTTCCGATGCCTTATCTGTGTAATCCGGGCTTTCCGGACAGCGTGCCCGGATCACGTTGTTTCCCCAGGCGATAAAATCTTCCATGCTCTGCTTCGTGGCGAAGCCAATGATGACGTTCCCATCAATGACTTCCGAGATTACCAGACTGCGGCATGCCAGCCGTTTGGCATGGTCCTCAGCGTCCAGATCAGCATCATCGAACAGGACGCCGTCAAACAGGACGAAGTGTTCGATATCGAAATCCGTCGCACGCTGGATAAACGCGTCCCATTCCCGGGTGATGTAATCGTCACTCCCGTCCCGTATCTGCGCCAGTGTGGCGACAGAGCAGCGGTTGATCGCCCATGAGCGCGGCCTGGCCTCTTTCGCATCAGGCATAGAATGTCTCCTTCTCCATTGGCTGTATCGCCCGATGCAATGTGCGCTGATCGTTTGTGGGTGCTGGATCGCATACCTGCTCGGCTGCTCTGACACCGCACCCACAAGCGATGGCCTCATAACAGGCGATAGGGATTTTTGGATGCCTTAACGCGCTGATTCCGATGAAGGCGCCCGGTTCATCCAGCTCTTGATGAAGGACTTTGTGATGCGTTGTTTGCTTCCTCTGGCGGTACTTGCAGTCGTCGCCACAAACGTGACCATGTGGACGCCTGCCTATGCGGCGGACCCGGTTTCAAAGCCGCTGTCTACATCGGCGACCTCTGGTTATAATCTGGTGTCGATCAGTGAGATGAACCCGATCGCCAGATGGGGAGAAACCGACTTCTCCATCGTGGCCGACGGTCGGGACGTTTCCATTGTGAATGATACGAAATCAGCCGACACACATGATGCTGTGGTTCCGGTTCTGATCGGCGAAACAACCGTCTACAATGCGTCCCCGCTGCCGGGCGGACGAGTGCTGGTGAAGGTCCGGAGCGAGACGACACGTCTGACGGGACTGGAGCCGATCAAGGAAGACGGTAAAAATATTCGCAAGCCTGTGCTTCGCCACGCAAGATATGAAACCGCGCTTGTCCTGGCAGGCCGACAGAGAAAGACAGTTGACGTGCCAGTGGCTGGTGGTCAGATGGCCACCATTATTATGTCCCGGTCCGAATAACGTGAGAGCTGCCCCCGGGCCGGTCTGACGCCTCTGGACGCAGCGACCGCGGGCCGGCAGGAACACCGACGCGCCCCTGTGACGGCCCACCTTGCGGCTGAAAGGAATGGGGCAGCGGCAGGCATACCTTACGACGACCTGGAGGGTTCGAAAAACCCTCTGGTATTGAGGTCTGCTCTGTGATTCCATTTTCCTTGCGTTGATTGGAGTATGGATCATGAAGCAGGCGGGATTTTTTGACGTTGAAGAGCGGCTTGCCCGG
>NZ_JBGLOV010000016.1:0-63541 GCF_041402665.1 Komagataeibacter sp. SM21 | reverse complement strand
GCGTCGATCGTTTCCGAGCGCAGTTCATCCGCCAGCTGCTTTAACTGCTCCACCGAAAGGTTGCGCATGTCATGCGGCGCGCGCACCCGGTCAAGCTGCGCATAGCGCCCAAGGGTCGGAATCGCGGAAGGGGTGTTGGTGTCGGTCATGTCCATCAGTTCCTGCGCTCGACCACGTAGCGGACCAGATCGCGCAGGCGATCAGCCTCCGGGCCAAAAATGTCGATATGGGATTCAGCCTGTTCGGCCACGCGCTTCGCTTCACGCGCGGCACCATCCACGCCCAGCAGGGCGACATAGGTGGACTTGCCCGCGGCTTCGTCCTTGCCGGCCGTCTTGCCCAGTTCCTCGGCGCTGGCGGTGGCGTCCAGCACATCGTCCGCAATCTGGAACGCGGCACCCAGATCGCGGCCATAGGCGGAAATGCGCTTGCGCACGTCATCACTGGCCTGCCCCAGAATGGCGCCGGCTTCGGCTGAATAGCGGATAAGGCAGCCGGTCTTGAGCGCGTGCAGGCGGGCGACTTCCTCCAGCGACAGCGCACGGCCTTCCCCTTCCATGTCGATCATCTGACCGCCAACCATGCCTGCGGCACCGGATGCGTCGGCCAGCGCGCGGACAAGGTTGATGCGCACCTCCGCGCTGTCATGCGTCAACGGGTTGGCCAGAATGTCGAACGCCATCGTCTGCAGCGCGTCACCGGCCAGAATAGCGGTGGCTTCGTCAAACTTGCGATGGGTGGAGGGCTGGCCACGGCGCAGGTCGTCATCGTCCATGGCGGGCAGGTCGTCATGCACCAGGGAATAGGCATGCAGCATTTCAACCGAAGCGGCGACACGGTCTGCGCCTTCGGCTGCGACCTTGAACAGGCTGGCGACCTCCGCCACCAGATAGCCACGCAGGCGCTTGCCGCCGCCAAGTGTCGCATAACGCATGGCGTCGATCAGGCGGGCTTCCCCCCCGTCGACGCGGGGCAGGAGACGGTCGATCATATGTTCGATCGCCGTGGCGCGCGCGGCCATGGATGCACGCAGACGGACCATGCGATCCGTACCGTCTGTTTGGGACGCGGTTGCTGTTGTTTGGTTCATCTGGCGCATCAATCCATTGGTTTTGCTTCCAGCGTACCGTCTGCACGCTGGACAATCGCCTGAACGCGGGCTTCCGCCTCGTCCAGTTTCTTCTGACAGTACTGCCGCAGGGCGGCGCCGCGTTCGTAGGATGTGATCGCGTCCTCCAGCCTGAGCTGGCCTACCTCCAGTTGTCGCACGATGGCTTCAAGTTCGGCCAGTGCGTCCTCGAAGGACAGGTTGGTCAGGTCATCGGTCATCTGTACGCGGTGCTTCCTGAAATAACGTGGTGGCGGACGCATTACATCCTTGTGGGGCATCCTGCCAAGGGGACAACTGGTTTTAGACTAGTTTGACAATGGGGCGGATCATGGGCGCGAATGGGATGCGGCGTCCGTTTCCTGCCTGCGGCGGATTACGAAGGACAGCGTGCCGCCTTCTTCTCCGAATGCGATCAGGGCGTGGCCCGTCTCGCGGCAGAAAGCCTGAAAATCCGCGACGGATGCCCGGTCGGTCGCAATCACGCGCAGCCGCGCCCCCGGCGCCAGCCCGCGCAGCATGCGGTTGGCCTTGAGCACGGGCAGGGGGCAGGTCAGGCCACGGGCGTCTAGCAGGATCTCACTCATGGGGGGCCATGTCTCCGTGTGGTGGGCAGCTATGTGCGGACATCAGGGTTTGATGTTCCCTGCAGGTACGACCATAAAAGAAAACGTGCCACTGATAAAACATGATGAAAGAAAGACTCCGGATGGCTTCCTATCGTATCGGAATAGATTTTGGCGGCACCAAGATCGAAATCGCAGCCCTTGGCATGGACGGAGCCGAGCTTGTCCGTCGGCGGATTGTCAATCCGGGCAGCTATAATGCGGCCATTGCGGCCATGTGCGACCTGATCCATGGCGTGGATAAGGAACTGGGCGGCACGGGGACGGTCGGAATCGGTATTCCGGGTTCCATCAGCCCCGATGCTGGCGTGATCAAGAACGCCAATGCCACATGGCTGAACAACCAGCCGCTGATACGCGACATGTCGGCGGCGCTGGGCCGCGAAGTCCGCATTGAAAACGATGCGAACTGCTTTGCCCTGTCCGAGGCGATAGACGGTGCGGGTGCTGGTTATCATAGCGTGTTTGGCGTCATTATCGGCACCGGCATGGGGGCGGGGATCGTGATCGACCGCAAGCTGCTGATCGGGCGCAACCATATCGCGGGCGAATGGGGACATACGCCGCTGCCGTGGCCCCGGCTTGAGGAATTTCCCATGCCGAAGTGTTTCTGCGGCAATGAGGGATGTATGGAGCGGTTCCTGAGTGGCTCCGCGCTGGCGCAGGACTGGAAAGGCCCCGGCCATCGCAGCGCTGCCCATATCGAGCAGGAGGCTGATGCAGGCGACCTGACCGCGATCGGGGCGCTGGACCGTTACATGGACCGCATGGCGCGGGCCTGCGCCATGGCGATCAATTTCATGGACCCCGATGTCATCGTGCTGGGCGGCGGCGTGTCCAACCTTGAAACGCTGTACGAGCGCGTGCCCCGGCTCATGCGCCGCTATGTCATTACCCCCGACTGCCGCACGCCGATTGTGCGCAACCGGCATGGCGACAGTTCCGGTGTGCGGGGGGCTGCGTGGCTGTGGGACGATCACCACGTACCTGACTGAGTGTCAGGAAACGCGGTCGGGCAGTTCAGCTTTCTTCGCTGTCCAGACCGCGGAACCCTGTCGCCACGACATAGAGTTCGCTCGATTCCTTGCGGCTGGCAGGAGGCTTGGCGTGGCGGACCTGCGTGAACATCTTCTTGAGTTCGCCCAGCATCTGCTTTTCCGAACCACCCTGGAACACCTTGGCGATGAATGCGCCGCCGGGGGCGAGGATATGGACCGCGAAATCAAGCGCCAGTTCGGCCAGCCCGATAATGCGCAGGTGATCGGTGGGGGCATGGCCAGTGGTGTTGGGCGCCATATCCGACATGACCAGATCAGGCTTTCCCCCAAGCAGTTCGGTCAGGCGGTCGGGCATGTCGGGATCGTTGAAATCCCCTTCAAGAATGGTAGCGCCCGGCACCGGATCAACCGGCAGCAGATCGACGCCGACCACTTCCGCCGCGCCGCGCTTGACCGCCACCTGCGTCCAGCCGCCGGGGGCCGCACCCAGATCCACGACGCGGGTGCCGGGGCGGATCAGGTGAAAACGGTCGTCCAGTTCAATCAGCTTGAAGGCCGCGCGTGAACGCCAGCCCTGCTTCTGCGCGGCCTGAACGTAGGGGTCATTCAACTGCCGTTGCAGCCAGCGGTGCTGTGCTGTCGTGCGGCCGCGCGCCTTCTTGACCGTGACGGTCTTGGTCCGGTTGGCGCGCGCTGCCTGTCCGTCGGTGCTGGTGTCGTTGCTGCCGGGCGTAAGGCTGCTGTTACGGGCCTTGCCCGGTATGCGGGTAGAAGAACGCTGTTTCATGACGGGACGCGGTCAGGGACTGACCCGGTGCTCCATACGATTATGAAAGGAGAGGGAAGACGAGGTGGCGGAAAAGCCGCCGCGTCGTCTGCGATCCCCGATCATGCGTAAAAGCATGCCATTGCGCAATCCCCGGTCCGCCACCCTTACTTCCGCCATGGGCCATGTGGTGACGATCGCCTCGAATATGGCGCAGCCGGGCAGAAGGTAGCGCGCGCGGTCCGGGCCGATAACGGGATGGCGTGCAAGCCCGTTCAGGCCGGACTGGCGCAGGCTGTCGATTATGCCCAGCGCCTGCGGCACCGACAGGCTTGCCCCGTCAATTCCCGTGCGGTCGTAACGCTCCTGCGCCAGCGCCAGACTGGCCAGCGTGGTGACGGTGCCACTGGTGCCCAGAAGCGTGACATTCTGCCGTGCGATTTCGCGCGCAATGCAGTGTACGTCGTCAAAACCGCGCAGTACATTGCTGATTTCATCCACAACGGCGCGATAGCCCGTGTCGGAAAAAATATCCGCGCCGTCGCGTTCGCCCAGCGTCATGATGCCAACCGGCAGGCTGACATAGCCCGACAGGTCATGCCGCCGGGCGTCGCGGTCGATTCGCGCCCATGCGACTTCGGTCGAGCCGCCGCCGATATCAAACAGCAGCCCTCGTCCGGTGGTCTCCCGCCTGTCCTGCAGCAGCGATGTACATGCAGCCAGCGCCAGCTCCGCTTCTTCCCGCGCGGAAATGATGGAGATGTTCAGCCCCGTCTCGTTCAGGACACGGGCCAGGAAGTCCATGCCATTTCCCGCACGGCGGCAGGCTTCTGTCGCAATTGCGCGGTGGTCATGCAGGTCATACAGCCCCATCCGCGCGACGCAGGCGCGCAGGGCTGCGATGGTGCGTTCCATCGCGGCCTCGGCAAGCTGGCCGGAATGGTGCAGGCCCTCTCCCAGCCGGACGGCACGGCTGAAGCTGTCGATCACGCGCAGCCCCCGTTCACCCGCGCGGGCGACCAGCAGGCGACAGTTATGGGTGCCCAGATCAATGGCGGCATAAAGTGGCCCGCGCACGCTACGGCGCTGCGGCGCGGGGGTGGGAAGGGGAATGTATCCCTGTTCCCGTATCTGTGCGCTGAGCGGCTGCTGGACCATGTTCATCCAAACCCGTTAGACCCGTTGACGATCGAGGCATTACCTATTGTGTTAAGTGTACTGCGTAAAACGCAAGCCAAAAGAGAAAGTTTGCAAAAAAGCAATCAGGGGGGTTGCACGCCCGATAACCGACGGGTATATGCCTGATCACCGCAGCGCATCGCGCCGCTTTCTCCTTGCTGGGGGATAGTTTAGCGGTAGAACTACCGGCTCTGACCCGGTCAGCCCTGGTTCGAATCCAGGTCCCCCAGCCAAAAACTCCCTAATGAAATAATGTGCCTGCCTGTAGGTTTCAACCTGCTGGGTCGTGATGCATGTAATCAGGGTTCGCTGTCCGTGCGGGCGGGATTGCCCCTTGGTGCATTGTGGTTGGGCCTTCGCCATTTCGTCGGCTACACCCGTTTCCGTGTAATGGCGTGGTCTGTGAGTCATGTAGGGACGGCTGAAGCGGATATGGTCCGGATTCAGACGCCGTTTGAAACTGGATTAGTGATCAATTTCCCGATGCTGCCTTTTTTAAAGCGGCATCATCTGCGGCGCTGTGAAAGAGGGGCACCAAAAACGTCCCCCCCCATGATTTGCAGAACGGCTCTTGGTGGCCATTCAGGCAATTTTCCCCAGTTTTCGTGAAGTCGGATTTCATCACTACGGGCCACGTTTTTCCAATGGCGGTTCATGGGGGCGTTATCGGGGCCGGGGTTCCGTTATGGTCGCCGCAGGGAGTGGGGAAGGATAGCGTTGCCAGATCTGTTCCCACCGTTGCTGCAATCCGCTGGCGAACTGCTGCATCAGCAGCGATTCAAACTGGTTGGGATAGGCGCCGTAAACGGTCAGTACGGCCATCACCTGCCCATCGTTTCCCCTGATCGGAATGCTGAGGGATGACACGATGCCAAGGTGTTTCATCACGTCACGCCACACTACAACGCGGGGATCCGTAACGTAGGAGGCGCAATGCTGCCGCTGTCGGCTACGCCATGCGATGCCTGTGACGGACTGGTTGAATGACGGGTCCGGCTCGGTTATCGGCTGTGCGAGGACAGGCAGCATGGCGTTGCCCAGTTTCTGTGCCTGTGGGCCGCCGGTGCCCGTCACAACCAGTTGCCCCGATGCGCTGGCGCGGAACAGCATGGCGGCCTGTATGCCGGGTAACTGGCCGAAATCTTCCATTTCCTGTGCGGTGGCGTCGGTAAGGCTGCGGTCGGTTACGGGCAGGTTTTCGGACAGAAGGGAGAAATAGGTCTGTTCGACCACCTGACCCGCCTGTAGCTGCGCGCCCTTGTCATCCTGAATGCGAATTTCGGTGGTCAGCAGGATATGATACTGCTCGCTGGCGCGCAGCATGGCCTTGTCCAGACGATCGATGAGCAGGCGACGGTAAATGCTGTAGGATTCGCTAAGCAATGTCGGTGTGAGCCCCGAAAGGGCATGTACGGTGCCGATCCGGCCTGCGATCGCCACGATGTCCTGCCGCGTGGTTTCAGGCGCGAGCAGGAAGCCCAGATGCTTTAGCTGCTGTTCCTTGAGGTGGGCCAGTTCCTCCGCCGTGAAGACGGACAGGATGCGTTTCCCATCGGGCGTTTCGCCAATAAGGTCGTCAAAACGTTCCATGAAATCATGCCGGATACGGGCGAGGAAGCTCCGCGCCCGTGTCAGCAGTTCTGCCGCTTCGGGACCATAGGCATCAAATGCAATCGTTGCGGGCGTATTATCCGTGGGTGGTCGCGCCACGGTTGCGCTGGCAAGGCACCACCATGTCTTGCGCGTGGCCTTTGTCACCTTTGACTGGTACATGGCGGCATCGGCGCGCCGTAACAGGGTATCGGGATCTTCTCCGTCCAGTGGGTAAAGCGCCAGACCAAGGGTCATCCCCACCACCGCGCGGGATTCGGGCGTGACCTGGAAGGGACTTTCAACCGCCACATGCAACTGGTCCAGTACCGTCGTGGCCTGCGCTACGGGAACAAGCGGGTCGAGGTCATCGATAATAACGACGAATTCATCACCGCCCAGTCGTGCGATGTAATCGGTCTGGCGCAGTCCGGCCCGCATGCGACGGGCCAGTTCCTGCAACAGTACGTCGCCTGCCTCATGCCCGTAACTGTCATTGACCAGCTTGAAGTCATCAAGGTCGAGCATGCTGACGCCAACGGCAGTGCCCTGCCGCCGCGCCCGTGCCAGGGCCAGCGGCATGTATTCTTCCAGCGCCAGCCGGTTGGGCAGGCCGGTCAGGGGATCGTGACGTGCGCGCTGGGATTCCTCCACCTGTAATTTTTCGACGCGCTGCTTGGCGTCCAGCGTATCCAGCGCGTGGCCCAGCAGATGGGCGACGCGCTGGCACAGGGCTATGCTCTGCGCATCAAAGATATGGGGCTGCGGGGAAACGAAGGTGATGACCATCCACGTTGATCCACCGCGCCAGATCGGCGTGGACAGCACAGCGCGCCACTGGTTCCGCCTGACGAAATCGAACCACGGCGCCTGCGCCTGTTCGCCCAGTTCATCGTTGCTGTAGGCAAGGGCCTCCGTCTTCCACGCGCGCGCGGCGACCAGCGGCACGGGCACTTCGTCCATGGCGCGCAGGTCCAGGGCGTCCATACCATCCGTCCCTTCGCCTGCGCGGGCGATGACATTCAGCCGGTAGCCCGGTTCCATCCTGCCGATCCATACCGCATGGAACAGCGTGTCATGCACCAGATCCGAACAGGCGCGGGCGCACATCTCGGTGTCGCTGCTGGCCTGCAGCACGGCGTCAGCGGTATTGACCAGCGCATGATAGAGGCGTTGCGCCACATCGCGGCTGGTTACGTCCTCGATGGTCCAGACCGATACATTGCCGTTGATGTCACTGAGCTGCACGCCCGAGAAATCGGCGATCATGACGCGGCCGTCTGGGCGGGACAGGCGCACGCCCGCAACCCGCACCTCGGACCGGGTCCGCAACTGTTCATATATGGCGCCGACCCGTTCGAATTCCTCCCTGTCGGCATAGAGCATTTCAGCCGACTGGTTGACCAGTGAGTCCGGGGTCAGGCCAAGCATCTGCGCCACGCGGGTATTGGTCATCTGGATGATGCGATCTTTGACCAGCAGGATACCGACGACCGAGTTGTCCAGCAGGGCGGTCTGGAGGCGACGGTTATAAAGCTGCTCCAGCCCGCTCGATATGTCGGTTGCAATTTCCTTCAGCAGCACCTGAAGCTGGTCGTCAAATACATCGACCTGTTCGTGATAGACGCTCAGCACCGCCCAGATCTGCCCGTCGCGATGGATGGGCAGCACGGCGTTGGAACACACGCCCTGTCGTATGGCCCATTCCCGCCATGGGGCGGTATGTTCCCCGTTCTTGAAGGATGCGTTGAAAATGGGCTGCCCGCTGCGCCACACCCGGCCCACATTGCCACAACCTTCCGGCACGTCCGGGTGGACGGAAATGGATACGCCATCCATGCATCCGGCAGGCCCGGCCACGGCCAGCATGCGTATGGACCCGTTTTCATCCGGTCGCCCGATGAAGGCGATTTTCAGGTGCGCGTAGTGAATGGCCATGTCGCAGATTTCCTGCAACAGGGCTTCCTCGTTCTTTGCCTGGCTGATGCACTGGTTAAGCTGCGCCATGAAGCTGTTGAACTCGGTCAGCCGGGTCAGTTGCAGCATCTGTTCGCGCTCGCGCCGCCGGATCGTCACCGCGACCGCACTGAGCAGCAAGCCGAAGGCCAGCGCTTCTATCCCCCAGCGTGATGGCGCATGCCGCCAGTAGGTCTGCCGGACACGGCTTTCCGGCACGGCAAGGCGCACGCTGAAGGGGTAGTCGTCCACGGGCGACGCCACCACGATGGCGATGTCTGCCGCCGGGGTGGGAGTGGAGCGCCGCGAAGAATCGGGCCGGGCATGAAGGACCGCGCCGTCACGTGTATCGACGGGCGTGAATGACCAGCCCCTGCGATAGTTGGCAGGCAGTTCGCGGATATCGAGCAGGCGGTCGAGATGATAGTTGGAGGCAAAGAAATACCCCGTATGTTCATCCGTATCGCCATGGACAAGCAGGGGCAGCACGGCATCCCCCGTGTCGTCCCGATACTGTATCCGGCCCAGAAGGTGGTTGCCGGAATGGTCAAGGGGGGTGAAGTCCGCGGCGGAGGTCTGCGCGTTCTTTGCCTGCGTGGTTCCCGACGGTGCGGTAGACCACTGGATCGTTTCCCCGTCGGCCGCCAGAACATTGAACGTATAGGGCGTGGCGCGCGAAAGCAGGTAGCGACGCAGCGCTTCACCCATCTGGGGGGAAGGTGTTGCGGGGTTGGTATGTGGCAGTTGCAGCGCGGCGGAGGCGACGTCCAGTTCCGTAAAGCGCGTATTCAGCCGGTCGGCGATCAGGTTCGCATACGCCTGGGTATTGCGCAGGGCTTCCGCCCGCACCTCCATTTTCGCGTGCTGATAGTCATGCAGTTCAATAACCACGTCGCATGCGACAACAATCAGGAATGGCAGCATGTAAGGTAGCAGCGACCTGAAACGGCGGTTTCCAGACGGGGGAGTAGGGGGGCTGGAATGGAAAACGGTCACGCTGGGTACCTATCTTAAATCGTGCCCTGCAGTATTGGTCGGCTGCACATCGAATTATGATGGTGTTACCAGTGTTATTCTCGCCCGGATACTGCATTCCGTGAAAATATGATGAAGATGACGCCTGTTGGCTGGTCCGTTGTCCAGATGGATTGAATACGGTCAGTGCAAATGAAAACGGGTTGCGTTACGTGCAGCCCTGCTTTCGACTGTTGCGTTCCTTGGGGTTCGGCATGGTGACACATGTATGCGGAACAATACATAATGTAATATATTGTAATAAATAATAACGAAGCGTTACACGAAAAGAATATGACGTGCGATTCGATAATGGATTTAAAAAATACAAATCAATGAATCCGTCAATATAATTCGTTTTTCTGGATTCGTGGGGTCTGATTTATCCGTATATTGATCTTGACATGAAAAACCTTCCATCGTGAGATGGGGAAGCGCTTTTATTGGGCTTAATTATATCAAAATCATTTCACCGCAATTATGGAGTCCCAGATGTCTTCTTCCATCTCAAGCCTCAGCAGCAGCTCACTCAGCAGCCTGTTCGGCACGTCATCTTCCAGCGACAGTTCGTCGTCCTCTTCGTCATCCTCCTCCTCGGGGTCCAGCTCTTCCAGCAGCACGACGACAAGCGAAGTCTTCAACAGCGATGGCTCCATCACCACCATCGTGAAGGATTCGAGCGGTAACATCGTTTCCGAAACGACGTCCGGCTCCACCAACAGCTCCGCCCAGACCGCGCAGGGTGCGGACGAAGATCAGGGCGGTGTTGATCTTTACGCCTGATTGACTGCATCCCGTGACCTGTAGCCTTGTAAGTTACGGCTACAGGCTACGGGATATTATCCACGGCAGTCAGTCGTGGGTGTCCACCAGGACGATCTCGGCATCCTCAAGTGCGCGTATCCGCAGGATGTCCGTGCCTGAAATCGCGGCTCCATCGCGTTCGTTGACACTCGTCCCTTCGATCTCCACCCGCCCCCGCGCGGGCACCAGATAGCCGAACCGTTCGGCTCCAAGCCGGTATTCCACGACCTGTCCCTTGTGCAGCGTCGCTCCCAGAACGCGGGCATCCGCATTGATGGGCAGGGCATCGTCCTCCTCGGGGCGGCCTGATGCGAGTACGACAAACTGGCCCGCCCGTTCACCCCTGGGGAAGGTGCGTGTACCCCATGAGGGGGCATGCCCCGCCCGGTCGGGCATGATCCAGATCTGGAACAGGCGCGTGGTTTCGCTCTCCCGGTTATGTTCGCTGTGGCGGATGCCGGTTCCCGCTGACATGACCTGCACATCGCCCGCCTGCGTGCGCCCGCGATTGCCCAGACTGTCTTCGTGGGTAATTGCGCCTTCGCGCACGTAAGTAATGATTTCCATATCCCGGTGCGGATGGGTGCCAAAACCGGTGCCGGGTGCTATGGCATCGTCGTTCCATACCCGCAATGCCCCCCATTTGACGCGCGCCGGATCAAAATAACTGGCGAACGAGAAATGATGGCGTGCATCCAGCCATCCATGATCGGCATGACCGATGTGGTCAAAAGGTCGGATTTCAATCATCGGATCACCTTTCGGTTTCTGTACTTTCATCAACACCAGAATATTACGTCCGCCGCGATCGGAGCGTATATGGAAATAAAGGAAAGCCAACGTTTCTGATCTGTTGCGTCAGGAGTGGGCTTTTCCAGTATGGGGGCGGACTTGCCGGTCCGCTGCCTGTATGCCTGCGGCAGGCTGGAACAATCGTGTGGGTGGCCTATAGTGAAACCTTCACGAAGGATCGTTTCCAGGGATTTCAAATGCGCTTACCTGATTTCGAAGCATGGGCCATTTTTGCCAAGGTGGCGGAATGGGGGTCCTTTGCCCGTGCGGCGGAAGATATCCAGCTTTCCAAACCCACCGTATCCAAGGCCGTGGGGCGGCTTGAGCAGGCGCTTGGGGTTTCCCTGTTCAACCGCAACTCCCGACATATGTCCCTGACGGAAACAGGTCGGCTGCTTCAGGGGCATGCGAACCGCATCCTGGCCGAAGCCGAAGCGGCGGAAGTGGAGGCGCGGGGTGGTATCCTGAAGCCATCCGGCCAGATCCGGGTAACAGCGCCGGTGACATTCGGCATCCAGCATCTCGCCCCCCTTCTGCCCGAATTCATGCGCCAGTATCCGGAGGTCGATATCGCGATCGATTTCAGCGATGCGGTCGTCGATCTGGTGGCGGAGGGATATGATCTTGCGCTGCGCATCGCGTCCCTTGCGGATTCCTCATTGCGCGCGCGGCGTCTTTGCACCGTGCGGCTGCTGCTGGTTGCCGCTCCCGCCTATCTGGATGCAATAGGCAGGCCCGACCATCCGCGTGAACTGGAAGACCAGAAGGGCTTTGTTTACACGAATACATCCGCACCCGGTAAGATCAGGCTGCGGCACAGGAAAACGGCCAAGGAATTCGTGCTGTCACAGGCTTCCCGCCTGCGGGCCAATAATGCGGAAGGATTCCTGCCCGCGCTGGAAGCGGGTCTTGGTTTCGGCCTGTTTCCGGAATTCATGGTCTGGGATGGCCTGAAATCGGGTCGGCTGGTGCAGGCGTTGCCGCAATGGGAAGCCCCGGCTGTCGCCCTGTACATCGTGACATCACCCAGTCCGCTGCGTCCCGTCCGGGTGACGGCGCTGCTGGATTATCTGGTCAGGGCCTTCGCGCATTCGCCATGGGCAACGGAAGAAGAGTGCGAAAGCCTGAAATATCTGAAATAGCACGAAGGGGCACGATGTAGATCGTGCCCCTTCGCGCCGCAGTATTCAGGCAAGTTTTTTTGCAATGCCCGCCACATGGCTGCCCAGATAACGCGCTCCGTCCAGTTCGTTGGCATCGGGCTGGCGGGAGCCGTCGCCTGCGGCAATGGTGGTCGCGCCGTAGGGGGAGCCACCCGTGACTTCATCCAGCTTCAACTGCCCCTGAAAGCTGTAGGGCAGGCCGGTAATGACCATGCCATGATGCAGCAGGTTGGACATGAGGGAATACAGCGTGGTCTCCTGCCCGCCATGCTGGGATGCGGTGGAGGTAAATACCGCGCCAACCTTTCCGATCAGCGCGCCCTTGAGCCACAGCCCGCCGGTCTGGTCCCAGAAATTGGCCATCTGCGCGGGCAGTCGGCCAAAGCGGGTCGGTGCGCCGACGATAATGGCGTCGTATTCGGGCAGTTCCTGTGTTGTGGCGATGGGAGCGCCCTGTTCGGTCTTGAAGTGATGGGCCTTCGCAACGTCCTCGGGAACAAGTTCAGGGACGCGTTTGACAACGACTTCTGCATCGTTGGCCCGTACGCCTTCGGCTATGGCATGGGCCATCGTCTCGATATGGCCGTAGGACGAATAATAGAGAACGAGAACCTTGGGCATTGCAGTATGTCTTTCGTATGAAAATGGGTGCCATGGAAATGGCGGAACCCCTTAACCATACGGTTTGAGTGGCTATTTGATATTTCAAATACGGAAACCTTTGGTTTCTGTATTTTGCGCCTTCTTCACGGGTGCGTGAGGGGAGAGGGGCGGAGGGTATGTCTCTGTCTTCCATCGCGCTCGGTTGAGCGGGAAGGGGCGGGGGCCGTGGTGGTGCGCTGCTGCGATGGCGGAATGGGCAGCCTTAACGGACACGGGGGCAGATCCGCTGGCACGGAATCGCTTCCGCATGTCATCCGTGGCATTGCTGCGCCCCTCAATGGCCGGACCGCAAGGATGGCGTGACTTTCAGATGAATTGACGCAGCGTGGCTGGTTCTACGGGCGGCCTGTATAGATCGCCCGTAACGTACATAGAATGTCGTGACCTGAATGCCGGAAACACTCAGGCATACGGGCTGCGGTGGCGTCAGGCAGGATAACCAATGCCGTCGGTTTTTAGCCTGACCGCGCGGTATCGCTGATGTGCAGCATGCAGTCCGGCCAGCGCATGTTCCGATATTTCTCACGGCCAGTCAGGATGGAAAGGCAGGGGACCGACGCGGGGAGGCGTCGGCTGCGCTGTCAGTTTCAGTTCTGGTGATAAGGAGCCGCCGCCTTGGGTATCCCGCCTTCGATCGGCAGGGCGGGGTCGCGGGACCATTCGTTCCATGATCCCATATACAGCCGCAGGCGTGTAAACCCGGCGGAAGCAAGGGCGACATAGGTATTGGCCGCGCGCGCACCCTTGAAGCAGTAGATGATGATGTCCTCATCCGGGTTCAGGTTGCGCGATGCGGCAAGGGCGCGGATTTCGTCAGGACTGCGGAAGGCGGCGTGGTTATCCGTCACCTTCATGAAATCGTACCACTCAATCCATACGGCCCCCGGAATGCGGCCCTTGCGGGGCGCGAAATCCACACCGTAGGGGGAGGAGCTTTCCGCCAGCCATTCGACGCTGTCGCGGTTGTCGAGCAGCTTCGTGGTGGTGGAGCCAAGGGCTGCGTATACGTCGTCGCGCGTGGCCATGAGAGCGTGGTTGATGCACAGCGGAAACCGTGCCCGCACCGGCTGCGTGGTTTCGGTGCTCAGCGCGCCACCTTCACGGCACCATGCGCTCAGCCCGCCATCAAGTATGCCCACGCGCGGATAGCCGAGATAGCTCAGTATCCAGTAACCCCGGCAGGACGCACCGTAGCGGGTATGCAGCGCATCTTCATAGATGATGGCGGTTTTGTTCCCATCCAGCCCGTAATCGGCGAACAGGGTGGAAAATTTTTCCTGCAGGCTTTGCAGTCCGTCCTGCGTGGTTTCCGCCAGATAGGTGAAAATATCGGGCATGTTCACCGCGCCCGGAATGTGGCCGGCAGCAAAGTCTTTCCCGTCACGCACGTCGATCAGGATGATCGTGTCCTGCGCAGCCAGTTTGCGGACATCTTCGGGTGAATAAAGAACTGCCGACGGCATGGTGATTTCCTGCAAGGTTTCGGACATGCAGGTCTGGTATCACCTGTTGGTGAGGAAGGGCAGAGGGAGCGGAGCGCGCCCGGTATGATGTGACCGGGACGCAGGCCCCATTGCTGGTGTGCTGCCGTAGTGCGGGCGGCATGGGTCATCACCCCGCCCGCAGGCCACAGGTCAGGCCGCCAGGCCGCCATCCGTGGTCAGCGCGGTGCCCGTGATGAAACCGGCCGCCGGGCTGGCAAGGAACGAGACCAGAGCCGCGACATCGCTGATCCGGCCATATTCCTTATGACACATGAAGCTGCGCAGCAGGTCGGCAGCTTCCCCCGTGGCGGGGTTCATGTCGGTATCGATCGGGCCGGGCTGCACCACGTTGATGGTGATTCCGCGCGGGCCAAGATCGCGTGCCGCGCCACGGGCAAATCCGCTCAGTGCGGCCTTGGATGCGGAATAAAGCGAAATGCCGGGGAAAGGCGCGCGATCGGCAAAGGTCGATCCGATCAGGACAATGCGGCCCCCCGTGGTCATGTGGCGCGCGGCTTCGATGGTTTCGATCATCACGGCGCGGACATTCAGCCCCAGCACGGCGTCGACCTGTTCATCCGTGGTCTCGGCCACGTCGCCATAGGGGTAGATCCCGGCATTGCACACCAGTGCGTCAATCCGGCCCAGTTCTTTCACGACCTGACGTATGGCTGCACGGTTGCCATTGCCTTCGCCATCACAGCGGATGGCAATGCCACGGCGGCCCAGCGCGCGGACTGCCGCCACCGTTTCCTCGGCTGCATGTTCGTTGCGGACATAGGAAATGGCGATGTCGTACCCATCCTTCGCCAGCGCCGTGGCGATGCCCGCGCCGATGCCGCGGCTGCCACCTGTTATGTATGCGACGCGCTGTGTCATTGTGCTTTCCTCCCGATATGATCTTGCGTTTTCCTCCTACAGTACGGGGCGGATGGGGGAAAGCATGCCGTGGGGCGGGGAAGGGGCTTGATCCTGCCTGCGGTGTTGTCTATAGCCTGCCTGTTCGCGCGTCCGGGCCTGTAGGGCATGCCCGGCCGCAATGGAAGTGTTCCGACCCGAAAGGGGCAGGGACACGGGCACCAGACATCAGGAGAAGAAAATGCCCAAGATGAAGACCAAGTCATCGGTCAAGAAGCGGTTCAAGATCACCGCGACCGGTAAGGTGCTGGCAGGACCGGGCAACAAGCGCCATGGCCTGATCAACCGCTCGCAGAAGATGAAGCGCACGAACCGTGGTTCGCAGGTGCTGACGGAAATGGACGGCCGCACTGTGAAGCAGTGGGCTCCCTACGGTCTGGCATAAGGAGCACCTGAGATATGGCACGTGTGAAACGCGGCGTAACCACCCACGCCCGCCACAAGAAGGTCCTTGAACTCTCCAAGGGCTTCCGTGGTCGTTCCTCCACCAACTACCGCATTGCGCTGGAACGTCTGGAAAAGTCGCTTCAGTATGCTTACCGCGACCGCCGCAACAAGAAGCGCGAATTCCGCGCCCTGTGGATCCAGCGTATCAACGCTGCGGTGCGTGAGCATGGCCTGACCTACAGCCGTTTCATCAACGGTCTGGACAAGGCTGGCATCGAAATCGACCGTAAGGTCCTTGCTGCCATTGCCTATGACGATGCGGCAACCTTCGCCGAGATCGTGAAGAAGGCCCAGGCCGCTCTGGCCTGAACCCTGTCCCCGCCCGTGTGGCGACAGGTCCACGAAACGGGTCGTCCCAACGGGCGGCCCGTTTTGTTTTTATGCAATGCCCGTGCCGCTTTTCCGTCCGGCGGCGGGCACAGTTTCATGTGCCGGGTCTGGCCCGTGCGGGTAGAAGCCGCCGGTTGCTATCCACTGCCAGCCCGCCCGGTGAAAGCCTGCGCGAGGTGCTATGAGTGACGATCTCGAAACCCTGAGGGAACAGACAGTTCAGGCACTCGCTGCCGCGACCGACCTGCGTGAATGGGATGCGGTGCGTGTCGGCACGCTGGGCAAGTCGGGCAGGCTGACCGCGCTGCTCAAGGAACTGGGGCGCATGACGCCCGATGAACGGCGCACGCGTGGCGGCGCGCTGAACCGGCTGCGCGATGAACTCTCGCGTCTGATCGAAGCCCGCGGGCAGGAACTGGAAACGGCGGCGCTGAATGCCCGCCTTGCGGCCGAGCGCGTGGATGTGACGCTGCCATGTGCGCCGGATGCGCAGGGACTGCTGCACCCCATTACCCGCACGATCGAGGAAATGGCCGCCATTTTCGGCTCCATGGGCTTCCAGCTTGCTGAAGGCCCGGATATCGAGAGCGACTGGCACAATTTTTCGGCCCTCAACACGCCCGCCCATCACCCCGCCCGTACCGATCAGGATACGTTCTATCTGCCGGCGGAAGCCAGCGGCCAGCCCGAGCGCGTGCTGCGCACACAGACATCGGGCGTGCAGATCCGCACCATGCTGGGGCAGGAACCGCCCATCCGCATCATCGCGCCCGGCCGCACCTATCGCGCCGATCATGACGCCACCCATTCTCCCATGTTCCATCAGTGCGAGGGACTGGTGATTGAAAAGGGCATCACGCTGGGGCACCTCAAGGGCTGCCTGTCTGATTTCCTGCGCGCGTTTTTCCAGATGCCCGACCTGCCGGTGCGCTTTCGCGCCTCCTATTTCCCGTTTACCGAACCCTCGATGGAAATCGACATCGGCTGGTCGCGCAGGACGGGCCAGATCGGTACCGGCGGCGACTGGCTGGAAGTGCTGGGGGCGGGCATGGTCCATCCGCGCGTGCTGGCCAATTGCGGACTGGATGCACGTGAATGGCAGGGTTTTGCCTTCGGCATGGGGATCGAACGGCTGACCATGCTGCGCCACGGTATTCCGGACCTGCGTTCGTTTTATGAAAGCGACGTGCGCTGGCTGCGTCATTACGGCACGTCCCCCCTGTCTCCCGCCATGCTGCACGAAGGTCTGTGATCGATGAAGTTCTCCCTGTCATGGCTGCGCGAACATCTTGAGACCACGGCAACGCTGGAAGAAATCTGCGCCACGCTGAACACCATCGGGCTTGAGGTCGAAGGGGTGGAAGACCGGGGCGCGATCCTCGCTCCGTTCCGCACCGCCCGCATTATCGAAGCCACCCAGCACCCCAACGCCGACCGCCTGCGCGTCTGTCAGGTGGACGCGGGTGAGGGGTTTGAGCGCGTGCAGGTTGTCTGTGGCGCGCCGAATGCGCGTACGGGCCTGCATGTGATTTTCGCGCCACCCGGCACGTTCATCCCGGCCAGCGGCATCACCATCAAGGCAGGCAAGCTGCGGGGTGAGGAAAGCGGTGGCATGCTGTGCTCGCTGCGCGAACTCGGACTTGGGGAGGAAAGCGACGGGATCGCGGAACTGCCCGACGATACCGTGCCCGGCCAGTCCTACGCCCTGTTCGCCGATCTGGATGATCCCGTCATCGACATCGCCATCACCCCCAACCGCGGGGACGCGCTGGCGGTGCGCGGGATCGCGCGTGACCTTGCTGCTGCCGGTCTGGGCGAACTGAAGCCGTGGCTGACGGCGACGGTGGAAAGCCGGTTCGATACCCCCATCGACTGGCGCGTTACCTTCCCCGAAGCCTGTCCGTGGGTTCTGGGGCGCAGCCTGCGGGGCGTGAAGAATGGTCCCAGCCCCGAATGGCTGCGGCGCAGGCTGGAATCCATTGGCCTGCGTCCGGTGTCGGCGCTGGTGGACATCACCAATTTCTTCACATTCGACCTTGGCCGTCCGCTGCATGTATTTGACGCGGATAAACTGCTGGGCAGCGAACTGACCATCTGCCGGGGGGCAGGCGAAACCTTTACTGCCCTTGATGGCAGCGAACACGTCATGACGCCCGATGACTGCGTTATCGCCGACAGCCGGGGCGTGCAGTCGCTGGCCGGGATCATGGGGGGGGCTGAAAGCGGGGTCAGTGAAACGACCACGAATGTGTTTGTCGAATGCGCCCTGTTTGATCCCGTGGCCATCGCGCTGGCAGGGCGGCGGCACAACCTGCATTCCGATGCCCGACAGCGTTTTGAACGCGGCGTGGATCAGGCCCTGCCGCCCGCAGCCCTTGAGGCCGCGACCCGGATGATCCTTGACCTGTGTGGCGGGGAAGCGGGCAGTGTCGTGTCCGCCGGGGTCGAACCCGCGTGGCAGCGTCAGGCGCATCTGGAATTCGCACGGCTTGAGACGCTGGGCGGCCTGAGCGAAGCGCCGGATCATGCCGTGCACCTTCTGGAGCGGCTTGGCTTTGCAGTGCGGGAGCGGGATGCCCGCCATGTGGTGGTGGATGTACCCTCATGGCGCAATGACATCGCTACCCCCATGCTGCTGGACCAGCGCCCGGACCTTCCGCCCGCACGTGCGCAGGCCGCCGCACAGGGCGCGATCGAGATCGACCCGGAAGTGGACCTGGTGGAGGAAATCCTGCGCCTGCGTGGGCTGGACAGCGTGCCTGCCGTATCGCTGCCGCTGCGCAGTGCCGTGCCGCTGCCTGCCCTGAGCAGCCGCCAGACGCGCATCGCCGGCCTGCGCCGGCAGCTTGCGGCGTGCGGGTTGCTGGAAACCGTGGGCTTTTCCTTCGTGGCGATGGATCAGGCCGCGGCATTCGGTGAAACACCGGCTGACCTGCATCTGCTCAACCCCATCGCCGCCGATCTGGACCAGATGCGTCCGACCCCTCTGGTCAACCTGCTGGCAGCGGTCAGGGCGAATGCGGCGCGGGGCTATCCCGATCTGGGCCTGTTCGAAGTCGGCCCCGGTTTTGACGCCGATGGACAGAAACTGATCGCCGCCGGTATCCGTAGCGGCCATTCGCCGCGTCTGCCCGGCCAGCCCGCGCAGCCGGTCGATCTGTGGCAGGTCAAGGCCGACGCCCTGGCAGGGCTTGCCGTCGCCGGGGCTGCGATGGAAGGCTGCACCATCACTGCCGATGCCCCGTCCTACTACCATCCGGGCCGGTCGGGGGTGATCCGGCAGGGACCGAAGCTGGTTCTGGGTCATTTCGGGCAGTTGCATCCCGCCCTGCTGGCGGCGCGGGGGATTGATGTCCCGGTCTGTGCCTTCACGCTTTATACCGACGCCGTGCCCGAACCCAGGCGCAAGCGCAAGGCGCCGCCGGCCCTGTCCGCCTTCCAGCCGTTGAGGCGTGATTTCGCCTTTGTCGTCGCGGCGGACCTGCCTGCGGAAAAACTGCTCAGGGCCGTGAAAGGCGCTGAGCGGAACCTTATCGTCGCGGTTCATCTGTTCGATGTGTATGAAGGTGACAAGGTTCCGGCGGGGCATAAATCACTGGGTGTCGAGATAACCCTTCAGCCGATGGACAGGACACTGACCGATGCGGAAATCGAAGCTGTCTGTGACCGGGTGGTCGCTGCCGCGCAGAAAAGCTGCAATGCGGCCCTGCGGGGCTAGGCGTTCGGGCCTGCTGGCCAACAGGGCGCGCGCGGGGCGTATCGGTCTGGCACTGGCGGCCATGTTATGCACGGCCAGCCTGCCTGCCTATGCAACCGATATTACCGGGGCAGGCTCCAGCTTCGGCGCGCCGATTTACGGCGCGTGGGGGGCAGGGGCCGCCCGTGCGACGGATATCCGCCTGAACTACCAGACCATCGGGTCGGGTGCCGGGCAGAATCAGGTCAAGGCCCGCACGGTGGATTTCGGCGCGTCGGATGCGCCGATGAATGCGGCCCAACTGGCGCACAATGGCCTGATGCAGTTTCCCACGGTGCTGGGTGCGATCGTGCCGGTCGTAAACCTGCCCGGTCTGGATGGCAGTCATCTGCACCTGACGGGTGAACTGCTGGCCGGGCTGTACAGTGGCGATATCACCATGTGGAATGATCCACGTATCGCTGCGGAAAACCCCGGTGTCAGCCTGCCTGCCATGCCCGTGGCCCCGGTGCGGCGGGCCGATGGGTCGGGCACGACCTTTGTCTTCACGTCCTATCTCGCACGGGTTTCGCCGCGTTGGGCGGCGGAGGAAGGTAAGGGGACATCCATCGAATGGCCGGTGGGCGAAGGCGCGCGCGGCAATGACGGTGTTGCCGCGGCCGTGCGCAATACCGAAGGCAGCATCGGTTATCTGGAATACGCCTACGCCGCGGGCAATCACATGCCCATGGCCGAACTGCGCAATCACCATGGAGATGTGGTCGCGCCAGACCCCGAAAGCTTCCGTCTGGCCGTGACCTCCGCCCACTGGGCGGATGATGCGACCCATTCCGCTGATGTGCTGGATGGCGATGGCGCGGGAGCCTGGCCGATCATGGCCGCAACCTATGTGCTGATCCCGACGGACAGTGCCACGACAGCGCAGGGCAGGGCGGTACGGGCGTTTTTTGACTGGAGCATGCAGCACGGTGCGGAGTCAGCCCTGCTGCTGGGGTACGTGCCGTTGCCCGAGGATATCCGCGCCAGCATCCGCACCATCCTGAACGGGCGGTAGCGGCACCATCATCTGTAGCGGGGCGGGGAACGACGCCTCGCTGCCTGTTTTTCAGAAACCCGGAAATTTTCGGGTGATGTCATGAACAGGCGGCCTGCACCGGCTGCACGGGTATGTGGCAGATTTTTCACCATCGGTATTTGCGCTGGCCGATCCGACACGATAAGCCGGTCTGGCATGACTGGACCCCATTCTTCCATCCCTCCGCTACCAGAACCTACCGGGCATGGTCCGACCATCTGGATCATGGCGGGCGAAGCCAGCGGTGACGTGCTGGGCGCTCGTCTGATGGCGGCGCTGCGCACTGCGCGGCCGGATATCCGTTTTGCCGGGATCGGGGGCGAACATATGCGCGCGCAGGGGCTGCACTCGCTGTTTCCGCTGCGTGATCTTGCGGTCATGGGACTGCTGGAAGTACTGCCCAGACTGCGGCATCTCTCACGCAGGCTGGATCAGGCGGTGCAGGATATTACCGCACGCCGTCCGGATCTGGTCGTGACCATTGACAGTCCCGGTTTTGCCCTGCGGCTTCTGCGTCGGATCGCGCCGCTATCCATTCCCCGGCTGCATTATGTCGCCCCCCAGGTCTGGGCCTGGCGTGAGCATAGAGTGCGGGAATTTCCGGGCCTGTGGGAGCGGATGCTATGCCTTTTGCCGTTCGAGCCGGAATTTTTTGCCCGCCACGGGATCGAGGCGCGTTTTGTCGGCCACCCCGTTCTGCAATCCGGCGCAGATCAGGGTTCCGGGGCTGATTTTCGCAGGCGTTACGGCATAGCGGATTCTGCGCCGGTTCTGGTGCTCATGCCCGGTAGCCGCCGGTCGGAAGCGCCGCGTCTGTTGCCGGTATTCGGGCGCATGCTCCTCATTTTACAGCAGCGCATGCCGGGCATCGTGCCGGTTGTGCCGGTCTCCCCCGTTATCGGGGATATCGTGCGCAGGGGGGTAGCGAACTGGCCGGTCCAGCCGCTGGTCATTACCGACGTTCAGGACAAGCACGATGCGTTTGCCGCAGCCAGTGCCGCACTGACCAAATCGGGGACTTCCACGCTGGAACTGGCGATGGCGGATGTTCCCATGGCCGTGACGTACCGGGTCAATCCATTGACGGCGGCGATGGCGCGACGCCTGATCCGCGTGCCCTATGTGGCCATGGTCAACCTGCTGTCCGGCCACAGGCTGGTGCCCGAACTGCTGCAGGAACGCTGCACGCCCGAACTTCTGGCCGACACCGTTGAGCGCCTGCTGACGGACCAAAACTGCCGGAGCCTGCAGCGCGCGGGATTCAACCATATCCGCGCGGCGTTACGCGGGCCGGGTCAGGACCCGGCCACTGCCGCCGCGCATGAAGTCATGGATTTGCTGGCTGCGCATTCTGCGGCGGTGCGTCCGGCGTCTGCGGAGCCGTAACGCCGGGCGGTAGGGGTTCATTTTCTGAAATCAGGGCATGCAGTTCGTTCCTGAGCATGAAAATACCCATGACGACCGTGGCCACCACCATGATCCCGATCCAGATCAGTTTGCCGATCTGTTCGCGTTTTTCCTCATCATAAGCCATGATTGCCTAGCCTTTGCTGCCGTAAAGCGTTTCCGCCGCAATTTCCGGCTGTGTGATCTCGACCATGCCTTCGGGGCGCAGGGCGTTGTAAAAGCAGCTCCGCCGTCCCGTATGACAGGCCACACCCTTCTGGTTCACCAGCAGCAGGACCGCATCGCGGTCGCAGTCCAGCCGGGCGTCGATCAGGGTCTGGACCTGCCCCGATGTCTCGCCCTTGCGCCACAGGCCCGACCGGCTGCGTGAATAATAGCATACGCGGCCCGTGCGCAGGGTTTCATCCAGTGCTTCGGCATTCATCCATGCCAGCATCAGTACCTCGCCACTGTCATGCTGCTGGGCAATGGCTGCGATCAGGCCATCGGCATTGAATTTGACCCGACCAATCATGGCGGAACGGACAGCCGAATCCGGCGGCGTGTAGGACATACGTTTTTTACCTTGAAGAAGGAGCCTGAACCGGCCCCGAAATGCGCGCTGGCAGGCTTTATTCCGCCTTGGCGGGAAGGGAGAACCATGGCGGCACCTGCACGCTTATCGCGTGGCCTGCGGCGGTCAGGCCCGTGTCATGGATATGTTCGTTGCGGATCATCGCCATGCCCGCCCCGTCGCGTGATGAGCGCATTTCCCCCACCGTAGCGGTGCCCGACAGGACCGGCGTGCCCGGTGGCGGCAGTTCCCTTTGCGCCGTAACCGGCAGCAGGTGGCGGCGCACCAGACCACGATAGCGCGTGCGGGCGGTCAGTTCCTGCCCCATGTAGCAGCCCTTGGTCCAGCTAATGCCATTGAGCTGGTCAAAATTGGCTTCCAGCAGCAGGGTCCGGTCACTTTCGCAGTCACGCGCGCCATCGGGCAGGCCCAGCGCCAGTCGGTGGCGGTCGTAATCCACATCGTCCGCATGGGCGGTGGGGGATGGGTGGCCAAGCAGGAAGCGCCATCCAGCCTGCGGCAGGCGGGGATCGGGGGCGGCGGGATACCCTTCGGGCATTGTGGCATCGCCACCCCATGCGGCGTGAACGGCGTAGCCGGTTTCCCCGATTTCAGCCTGCGCGCGCAGTCGGAAACGCGACAGGCGCTGGCGCAGCATGTCCGCCTGCCCCGCGTCGCAGTCCAGCAGCAGGCGCGTACCCTCCGGGTCGGCAAAGACGAAAAAGTCCGCCAGCCATTTGCCCTGCGGGGACAGGAACGCTGTCCATACGGCATGGCCGGGGGCGACTGCCGTCATGTCATTTGACACCAGCCCTTGAAGGAAGGAAACGCGGTCCGCCCCCGATACACTGAGTACGGCGCGGGCGGGAAGATGAGCGATTCTGGCCATGGGCATAATCTGGCCACAGCCGGCGTGACAGACAAGGGCAAAGACGGGTTGGCACATCCGCAAAACGTGACTAGCACCGTAAAATGCACATCCTGTTCATCACATCCACCCGGCTGGGGGACGCCATCCTGTCAACCGGCCTGCTGGATACCCTGCTGCGGCGTTATCCGCAGGCTGACTTCACCATAGCCTGCGGCCCGGTGGCGGCTGGCCTGTTCGCCCATATGCCACGTCGGGTCCGTACGATCGTGATGGTCAAGCGTACTTATGACAGGCACTGGTTCGACCTGTGGCGTCAGTGTCGGGGGCGCAGATGGGATATATGCATCGACCTGCGTGGTTCCATCACCAGCTACTTCCTGCGCGTGGGCAGGCGGTACGTGATGCGTGGTGGCCGCAGGCCGGGGCGGCGGATTGCCCATATTGGCGCATTGCTCAGCCTGACCCCCGCGCCGCTGCCGGTGACATGGACCAGTCAGGTCGAACGTGCGCAGGCGTCGCGCATGCTGGGGACGGGCGTGAACTGGGTCGCACTTGGCCCGACAGCCAACTGGGATGGCAAGATATGGCCGGCGGAACGGTTTGTGGCCCTGTTCAACCTGCTGCGCGCGGCTGATCCCGGCCTGCGCCCGGTGGTCCTCTATGGACCGGGGGAGGCGGAGCAGGCGCGCGCGCGGCCCGTTCTGGCGCAGTTGCCCGATGCGCTTGATACCGGTGGAACGCTATCGGTCACGCAGGTTGCTGCGCTGATGGGACAATGCACGCTGTTTATTGGTAATGATTCCGGTCTCATGCATCTGGCGGCGGCAAGCGGGATTCCGACGCTTGGCCTGTTCGGGCGAAGCCGTGCGTCGGAATACGCGCCCTGCGGTCCGTGGGCGCGGGCGGTCGTAGCTCCCGGCCCCGAGGGGGAAGCTCCGATGGAAGGGCTGCACGTGGAACAGGTGGCACAGGCCGCGCTGGCCCTGTTACGGCAGTGGCGGGATCGGAAACGGTGAAAAACCTGAACTTTGTGCATTTCGGGCACGCTTACGACTGGCGGCGGAAAACGGCCCGGTCTATGTGATCGGACAGGCATGATGGCGGAAATGGGGATGGCGACCGGACAGGGCGGTTTGCCGTGCCGTTTCAGGCTGGATATGCTGGGGCAGAGATTTACGACGCGCGACGCATCACGCACCGCGCCAGCAAGCAGGGAACGACAGGAACGTGGCTGACGACATCTTCAGGGAAGTCGATGAGGAAATCCGTGCCGAACGCATCCGGGCACTGGCGCGGCGCTATCTGGTGGTTGCGGGTGTCGTGGTCGCGGGTATCTGTATCGGCGCGGGCGGGTGGCAGTATTCGGTCTATCGCGCCCATCAGGCTGACGCCGCCGTATCGGCTTCCTATTTCACCGCAATGCATGATGCGGCCCGTGGCCCTGCGGATATGCCGGGCAGCACCGCGCCCCTGACAGCGGGACAGAAAAACGCCCTTCAGGAACTTGCGGCCCTTGATGGCAAGGCGCGGCCCCCGCTGCGCATCCTTGCCCGCATGGAACGCGCCGCCCTTCTGGCCGGTAGCGGTGACACTGCCGGTGCCCTGACATTGTGGGATGGTGTCGCGCAGGAACACGGTGTCGATCCGGTTGTAGCCTCCCTCGCCAGCCTGCTGTGGGTCCAGCATCAGATCGACAGCGGCGATCCCGCTACCCTGCGTTCACGGCTTGCCGTGCTGGACGGCGCGGGACAGCCATGGCGCGGACAGGCCATCGAAGCCGAAGCCCTGCTGGACCTGCGCGTAGGCAAGGAAGCTGACGCACGCGCCCGGTTCGAGCGGCTGAGCATGGACATGGGCATACCCGATGGCGTGCGCAACCGTGCGGAAGCCATGCTCCAGACGCTGGGGGGCGACGCGGGTGGCTAGTTCAAGGCGTGGTCCGCTCATGATGCCGACAGACGGAAAAAACATGAAATCAGTCCTAAGCCGACGCCATGCGCTCCTTGGCGTGGGGGCAGCCCTGCTGCCAGCCCTTGCGGCCTGCAAGGCAGGCAAGAAGAAAACGCCGCTGCTGATCGGCCATCGCTCGGATGTGCTGCATACGGTTGCGGGGCTGACGGTTGACGCCGATGAAACGCAGGCCGTGACCGTGCCTGCGCCCATCGCGGTCAATGCGTGGCCCCAGTCAGGCATCCGGCCTGATCATGACGGTGTGAACATCGCCTGGGGCGGCGAGATGCGCCACCAGTGGACCCACGATATCGGGGCTGGCAATTCCGAGCCGCAGCTTCTGTCCTATGTCGCGCTGGGCGATAGCGGGCGTGGCATCATCCAGGCAACGCCGGTGGTGCAGAATGGCCGGATTTTCGTAGCCGATGCACAGGGCGTCATCCGTGCCTACCGCTGGCCCGGCATGCACAAGCTGTGGGAATACAACCCCAAGCCGCGCAAGATGCTGTCCAACAATCTGGGCGGTGGTCTGACTGTTGATGGCGATACGCTGTACATCGTCGATGGCGTGGGTCAGGCGCTGGCGGTCAGTGCGGAAACCGGCAAGCTGAAATGGCGTGTCAATATTCAGGCCCCCGGCCGTTCCGCCCCCACGCTGGTCAATGGCAGGCTGTTCTTCGGCACGATTGACGAACACCTGTACTGCGTGGACGCCGAAAACGGCAACATCCTGTGGAGCTACGCCGCGACGTCCGCCGATACCGTCATATACGGCCAGCCCGCCCCGGCCGTGGCCGATGGCGTTGTGCTGGCCGGTTTCGGTTCAGGCGATCTGGTCGCCCTGCGCGCCGAAGGCGGTGAGGTCGTGTGGGCCGATACGCTGGGCAGCACGAACGGACAGGAAGCCCTGATCGACTTTTCGTGCGTTCATGGCATGCCCGTCATTGTCGATGGTACGGCCTACGCCATAAGCACGGGTTCCGTTCTGGTCGCCATCGATATGCGCTCGGGACGCAGGCTGTGGGAGCGCGGAATTTCGGGCCAGAATACGCCGCTGGTGATCGGGGACTGGATCTTCCTTGTTTCCATGGACGAACAGGTCGCCTGTCTGGACCGCCTGTCGGGTCATGTGCGCTGGATCACGCAGTTGCGCCAGTACGAAAACGCCGACAAGCAGAAACGCGGCATCGTATGGAATGGCCCCATACTGGCGGGCGGCAAGCTGGTGATGATTTCCAGCCTGCCGGAAAATGGCGTCGCCATCATCGATCCCGCGCAGGGGCACATCGAATCCCTTCACGCCCTTCCGGGTCAGGTCACGACCGCGCCCATCATTGTCGATAATCTGCTGTTGCTGATGGACAATAAGGGCTACCTTATAGCCTACAGTTAAAAAGAAAGTTGCCGCAGTGAGTTCATCTTTTCCATCCGTTTCGGCGGATGCGCTGCCGGTTGTCGTGATCGCGGGCAGGCCGAATGTCGGCAAGTCGACCATATTCAACCGGCTTGTCGGGCGCAGGCAGGCCCTTGTGGCGGATACCCCCGGCGTTACCCGCGACCGTAAGGAAGGGCAGGCCACAGTGCGTGGTCGCGCCATCCGCATAATCGACACAGCCGGACTTGAGGAAGCCGCCCCCGATACGCTGTACGGGCGGATGCGGGCCTCATCCGAATCCGCCGTAGCCAATGCGGATCTGGTCCTGTTCTGCATTGATGCCCGCAGTGGTATTACGCCCGCGGACGAACATTTCGCCAACTGGCTGCGTCGGCAGGGCCGCCCGGTGCTGCTGATCGCCAACAAGGCGGAGGGACGGCAGGGCGCCGCCGCCGCGATGGAAGCATATTCGCTTGGGCTGGGCGCTCCGCTTGCCATCTCCGCCGAGCATGGGGAAGGCGTGGCCGATCTTATGTCCGAAATAGCGGACCGCCTGCCACCGACCGATCTGCCGCCCGTGCAGAAACAGAGCCGCCGCGACCGGCGTATCCAGCAGGAAGAAGCCGGGGAGATGGAGGACGTGCGTCCCCCCGGCCCCCTGCGGCTGGCCATTGTCGGGCGGCCCAATGCGGGCAAGTCCACGCTGCTCAACCGGCTTCTGGGCGAAGAGCGGATGATTACCGGCCCCGAGCCGGGGCTTACGCGCGATTCCATTGCCGTCACGCTCAGCGACGATGAAGGTCCGATCCAGCTTGTCGATACCGCGGGCCTGCGCCGCAAGGCCCGTATTGACGAGACGCTGGAGAAGATGTCCGTCTCCGCCTCCATCGAGGCCCTGAAAATGGCGGAGGTCGTCATTCTGGTTCTGGATGCGACGCTGGGCGTGCATGAGCAGGACCTGCAGATCGCCCGCCTGATTGAGCGCGAAGGGCGGTGCTGCGTGCTGGCGCTGAACAAGTGGGACGCGGTGGAAGACCGGGCCGAAACGCGGCAGGCCATCAAGGACCGGATCGAGATGTCACTGGCGCAGATGCGCGGTATTCCGGTGGTCTCGTTCTCTGCGCTGACGGGGGCTGGCATCAACAAGCTGCTGCCGACGGTGCGACGGGCGCATGAAATCTGGAACCGTCGCGTGCCGACCGGGGCACTCAACCGCTGGTTCGAGATGATGGTCTCCCGCCATCCGCCGCCGCTGGTTGATGGGCGCAGGCTGAAACTGCGCTACATTACGCAGGCGAAGGCGCGTCCGCCCACGTTCATCCTGTTCGGAACCCGTACGGACCAGTTGCCTGACGACTATCAGCGCTATCTGGTCAATGGCATGCGGGAGGAATTTGACCTGCCCGGCACGCCGATCCGGCTGCTGCTGCGCGCTTCCAGCAATCCCTACGCCAAGGGATAAGAAATATCAGGCCGGGTGCAATCGCCCGGCCTGATGTCTGTACGGGCAGGGACTGACGGCATCCCACTGCTACCCATGGGGTATGGCGGAATGGAATGGATCAGGCATGATGGTGCGGTAAGCAAAACCGTAGGGATCAGCCATGCCTGTCGTAACCGCAACCGATGCCCTGCTGATTATCGACATGCAGGTGGATTTTCTGCCCGGCGGCGCACTGGCCGTGACCGGGGCGGATGCGCTCGTGCCGGTTATCAACCAGCTTGGCCATCTGCCATTCGGGCTGGTCGTGGCCACTCAGGACTGGCATCCGGCGGATCATGTATCCTTCAGGAAGCGGGGCGGCCCGTGGCCGGTGCATTGCGTGGCGGGCAGTAAAGGGGCCGCGCTATCTCCCGCGTTGGATCAGGCCCGTATTGGCGTGCTGCTGCGTAAGGGACTGGACCGCGATATCGACAGCTATTCAGCCTTCGGGGACAATGACCGTATCGGCCGGACAGGGTTGGACGGACTGCTGAGGGACAGGGGCATTACCCGTGTGTTCCTGACGGGAGTTGCGCTGGACTATTGTGTAGCCGCCAGCGCACGCGATTCCTGTCGGGCCGGTTTTGATACCGTCGTGCTGCATGATGCCTGCCGCAGCGTGAAAGCCATGTCAGGCAGGATTCTGGAAACCCTGAGGGCAGAGGGGATCGGAGCGGCATCCTGCGCGGACCTGCTGCCCGCCCCCTAATCCGTCATTCCCTACGATACAACCAGCGAGAGCAGCAGGGCAAAAACCAGTCCGAGTACTGCAATCAGCGTTTCGATCACAGACCATGTCTTGATTGTCTGGCCAACGGACAGGCCAAGATATTCCTTGATCTGCCAGAACCCGGCATCATTCAGCGGGCCGAGCGCCACTGAACCCGCACCCGTCACGATCACCATCAGTTCGGGCGATGCCGAATGCGTGCGCAGCAGGATCGGCCCCACAATGCCTGCAGCCGTGCTCATGGCCACGGTGGCCGATCCGGTCGCGACCCGCACCACCACCGCCAGCAGCCATGCCAGCACCAGAAGGGGCACATGCGCCCCCACGGCCATATTGGTAATCGCGGATGAGACACCGCTATCCACCAGTTCCTGCCCAAAGCCGCCGCCAGCACCCACCAGCAGCATGATGAGTGCGGTGGGGGCAAGGCAGTCATTGGTGAATTTCAGGATTGTTTCACGGCTGAAGCCGCGCGCGGAACCAAAAACCTGAAAGGACAGCAGGGTGGCCAGCGCCAGCGCGATGTCGGTGTTGCCAATGAAGTGCAGCGCATTGTTCAGCGCCCGGTTGTCCGGTGCCGCGAAATCCGCCACCGACCCGATCAGCATCAGTATGACGGGCGACATGATGGTCAGCACCGTAATGCCGAAACCGGGCATGCTTTCGGGCAGTTCATGATTGACGAACTGCGCTTCCAGCGAACTGGGCTGTAGTGGCCCGATACGACTTGCGATGAAGCGGGCATAGATCGGCCCCGCGATCGCCGCCGCCGGGGTGCCGATCACGATACCCCACAGGATCGTGCGCCCGATATCGGCATGATAGGCCGAAAGGGCAAGCAGGGTGGCCGGATGCGGCGGGATCATGGCGTGCGTGACCGACAGGGCCGCCCCCAGCGGCAGCGCGAGCAGCAGCAGGGGAATATTGTTGCGACGCGCCAGCGTGAATGCCAGCGGAATCAGCAGCACGAATCCGACTTCAAAAAACACCGGCAGACCGACCAGCAGGCCGATCACCATCATGGCCCAGCTTATGCGCTTTTTGCCAGCCAGATGGGTGATCGTAACCGCGATACGGTCAGCCCCCCCGGATTCGGCCAGCATCTTGCCCAGCATCGTACCCAGCGCGATGACGGTCGCCACATGCCCCAGTACATGACCCGCACCGGCTTCAAACGATCCAATGGCCTTCTGTGGCGGCATACCCGCACACAGCGCCAGACCAACCGATACCGTGAACAATACGATGAACGGATTTATCTTGAACCGGGCGATCAGGATCACGACAGATATGATCGCCAGCGAGGCCAGGGAGAATGCAAACAGCGATGACATTATGTTTTCTGTAACAAAATCATGCCCCATACAGGCCGTTGATGCCGTGGGATGTCAACGCATGAAGCTGTTTTTTTGCGCAATATCTGGATAGGAACGCCCTGTTTTTCAGACCTGATATTACGCTGGCGCCTTCTGCACCCCCTATCGGACGGGGGGATGCAGGGTGCTATCATGCAGTCCTGTGCAACGGAAAAGGCATTGAGATGATTATCCATTCCCATGAGACGGTCGATATTCCAACGTCGTCGGGCATGATGCGGATGCATGTCTTTCGCCCCGCTATTGAGGGGCGCTTCCCCGGCATCGTGCTTTTTTCCGAAATCTATCAGGTGACGGCACCGATCCGCAGGCTGGCGGCCATGATGGCGGGGCAGGGTCATGTCGTGTGCGTGCCGGAAGTTTATCATGAATATGAACCGTGCGGCACCGTTCTGGCCTATGACACTGCCGGGACCGATCGGGGCAATTTCCTGAAATATGAAAAGGCACTGACCGGTTATGATGCGGATGCCCGTGCCGCATTGGACTGGCTTTCATCTTATCCGCCCTGCACGGGGGCGCTGGCCACGATGGGCGTGTGCCTTGGCGGTCATCTGGCCTTCCGGGCCGCGTTCGATCCGCGTGTGCGCGCGGCTGTGTGTTTCTATGCCACCGATATCCATTCCGGCACGCTTGGTCATGGGCAGTGCGATGACACGCTGGAACGCGTGCATGAACTGGGCGGGGAGGTCATGCTGGTATGGGGCAGGCAGGACCCGCATGTGCCTTTTGAAGGACGGGAGAAAATCCGCGCGGCGCTGGAAAAGGCCGGAACCCGGTATTCATGGCATGAATTCAACGCGCAGCATGCTTTCCTGCGCGACGAAGGGCACCGTTTTGATCCTGCCCTTTTCCTTCAGTGCATGGGAATGGCCGGGCGTTTTCTGGCGCGGGCGCTGTCTGTCAGCGCGTAAGGGTGCCCGCCAGTATCGCCAGTGCTATGGCCAGCCCGGTTTCACGGTTGAAGCGGAACAGGCGCAGGCATGTGGCGGGATCATTTTCCTCCAGGCGTGTCACCTGCCAGCCCAGCAGAAGGGCAGGCAGGGGCAGCGCCAGCCAGAACCCGTATCCCGCATGGGCAAGGCCACCCGCCGCCATCAGGCCAAGCAGGGTCAGCGCGTAACAGGTTCCAACAAATAGCCGTGCATGACCGGCCATGAGGCGGGATGTGGAGCGTACGCCGATGCGGGCATCGTCCTCCATATCCTGAAAGCCATAGATCGTATCGAAGCCAAGCTGCCAGACGATTGTCGCGGCGTAGAGCGCGCACAACGCGGCATCAACCCGGTCGGCCGCCGCGGCATAGCCCAGCGGCGCGCCGAAACCGAACGTGAAGCCCATGACAAGCTGGGGCCACCATGTCACCCGCTTGGCCAGCGGATAAAGCCCGACCAGAATGAGGGAAGACGTGCCCAGTACCTGCGACAGGGTATTGAGGTTCATCAGGATGTTGAACCCGATCAGCAGCAGTGCGGCCAGAAACAGTGCCGCTTCACGCATGGACAGTGCGCCGGACGCCAGCGGACGGCCCGCCGTGCGGGCAACCTGCCGGTCGATGTCGCGGTCCCACATATCATTGACCACGCAGCCTGCGGCCCGCATCACCACGCTGCCGATACCAAACAGCACGATCAGGAAAATCCGCTGCGCGGGCGTCACACCGGCAGGCAGCATGATGCCCCACACACCGGGCAGGAACAGCAGCCATGTACCAATGGGCCGGTCCAGCCGCGCCAGTAGCGCATAGGGGCGCAGGCGCGCGGGCAGGCGACCGATCCAGCCATCCACCCGGATGTCCGTATGGGGTACTGGCTGGTCCAAGGCGCAACTCCTTCGTGATAAACGGCATCGGCGGCGACGGGTTTGCCGATGACGGAACGCCCCGTGGCTGCTAATGGCGAAACAGATGGGCCGGAAGACCCCGCCGGGTCAAGACTGGTTCCGGCCGTGTGAAACAGCGAAAGGTTACCGCCTGGTATGAGGGATTGCCCCCGACTGTTCATTTCCCCCACTGGCACGCCGCCCATGGCGGTGGATGGCATGCTCGACCTTGAGTCGGGGCAGGCCCATTATCTGGGCACGGTCATGCGCCAGCAGGCCGGTGCCGCGGTGGAGGTTTTCAACGCGCGTGACGGCGCGTGGCAGGGCGTGATCGATCACCTGCGCCGTGACCGCTGCCGTGTCCGGCTTGTGGAGCAGACTCGCGCGCCTGCTTCCACGCAGGGGCTGTGCCTGCTGTTTGCCCCCCTCAAGCGCGACGCGACCGAAACGGTCATCCGCATGGGTACCGAACTGGGGGTCGTGCGGTTCCGGCCGGTCGTGACCGAACGGACCAATACCCATCGTATCAATGCAGCGCGGCTGGAAAGCATTGCCACAGAGGCCGCCGAACAGTGCGAACGGCTGGACGTGCCTACCATCGATCCGCTTGAGGCGCTGCCCATGATGCTGTCCCAATGGCCTGATGATACAGCCCTGTTTGCTGCCCTTGAGCGCAGCCCGCAACACGCCATGCCTCCCGCGCCCCGTATCGGGGACAGCGTGCTGATCGGCCCCGAAGGCGGTTTTTCACCCCGGGAGCATGACATGCTGCGCGCGCGTCCCTTCGTGCGCCCGCTTTCACTGGGGCCACGGGTGCTGCGGGCCGATACGGCGGCGGCGGCGGCGCTGGCTCTTGTCGGGGCTGGTCTCGAAGCCGTATGTGGTACAGGTTTGTAACTACCCATTCCCTTTCCGGCATGCGCGTTCAGCCTGTCGCCGGTCCTGATCTGACTGTCATGAGGATATTACCCCCGCCATGTCGAACCCCGGCGCGCATAATTCAAACGTAATCGAATCATTCCAGCAGATGGTCGACGTACTGGCGGCAGGCGCCCGTCCGCGCCAGGAATGGCGGATCGGTACGGAACATGAAAAATTCGGTTTTGTCCTGCCTGATGCAGCCGGGCCGCAGCGCAGGGCGTGGTCATCCCCCCCTTACGCGCCGCAGGGGATCGAAGCGCTGCTGCGTGATCTTGCGGGTGAGAACGGTGGCGCGCGCTGGCAGGAAATCATTGATCGCGATGCGCTGATCGGGCTCAAGGGCGCGGCGGACGCAAAGGGCTGTTCCATCTCGCTGGAGCCGGGTGGCCAGTTTGAACTTTCCGGTGCGCCACTGGCCAGCCTGCATGAAACGGCGGCCGAAATGGATCGCCATTTCGCGTCCATCCGCAAGCCATGTAATGAACTTGGCATCGGTTTCGCGCCGATCGGCTTCCATCCGACCGCAACGCGCGCGGATATCCCGTGGATGCCCAAAAGCCGCTACGCCATCATGCGCAATTACATGCCGCGCGTCGGCACGCTGGGGCTGGACATGATGCTGCGGACCTGCACGGTGCAGGTGAACCTTGATTTCGGGTCCGAGGCCGATATGGCCCGCAAGATGCGTGTCTCGCTGGCGTTGCAGCCGGTTGCGACCGCGCTGTTCGCCAGTTCCCCCTTCTATGAGGGGAAGCCCAACGGCCTGCTGTCCAATCGTGCGCAGGTATGGACTGACACGGATAATGCCCGTTCGGGCATGCCACACCTGTTCCTGCGCGACGGGTTCAGCTTCGCAGCCTATGTGAACTGGCTGCTGGACGTGCCGATGTATTTCGTCACCCGCGATGACCGGATGATTGATGTGGCGGGCTGCTCCTTCCGTGCGTGGCTGGATGGGCGCGACCTGCCGGGGCTGGAAGGGGAGCGTCCCACCATCGGGGATTTTGAAGATCACCTGACCACTGTGTTTCCCGATGTCCGGCTAAAACAGTTTCTGGAAATGCGGGGCGCGGATGCGGGATCTCCGGCCATGATGCTGGCGCAGTCCGCATTGTGGACGGGTATATTATATGACGACGCCACCCTGCATGCGGCGGAAAAGCTGGTGCTGGAACACGGCTGGGATGATTACAGCGCCATCCGCGCCGCCGTGCCCCGCACCGGGCTGGATACGCCGTGGGGGCAGGGTGATCTGCGTGGTGTTGCGGCCCGCATGGTCGAACTGGCGACCGATGGCCTGCGCGCACGCGCCTGCCGTGATGCGCATGGACAGGACGAGACACGCTATCTCGACCCCTTGCGTGAAATCGTATCAGGTGGCCCCACTCAGGCCGAGGCATGGCTTGCTGCCTATCATGGCCGCTGGAAGGGAGATGTGACCCGTATCTTTGCCGAAGCGGCAGTCTGATCGGTCTATGGCGGCAAGTCGGGACCGGGTGGGGGGAGCGCCGTCCCGCCCGGTCAACGGTCTTTTCGCAAGAACTGTAATCGAGAAGCATAATCATTTCTGATGCTTTTACTTGGTCTATTACAACTGAGAATTATTTGTAATTTATAATATTGTTGAGGTTCAGGAAGAGTTTGTGCATAGATCGGTAAATGCGCAAATTCTCGTCCCTCTCCGATCAGGAAATCCTGGCGCTCGCTATCTCCAATGAGGAGGAAGACGGGCGCATCTATTCCGATTTTGCCTACGCCATCAGGGAAAACTACCCCGACACGTCCAAGATCTTCACCGACATGTCGCAGGAAGAGGACGAGCACCGTCGCGACCTGATTGACCTGTATGCCAGACGGTTCGGCCCGCATATTCCCCTGATCCGCAGGCAGGATATTGCGGATTTCATTGTGCGCAAACCGGCATGGCAGGTACAGACGCTGGGGATCGAGGCCGTGCGCAGCCATGCACGGCAGATGGAAATGGATGCGGCGCGTTTCTACCGGCAGGCCGCCCTGCGCACCACCGACGCGGTTACCCGCAAGCTGCTGGGCGACCTGGCCCATGCGGAAGACCGGCATGAACAGGCCGCCAATGCCATTGAAGTGGACCGCCTGCCCACCAGTAAGCGTGAAAGCGAGGACGAGGATGCGCGTCGCCGCTTTGTGCTCCAGATTGTCCAGCCCGGTCTTGTCGGTCTCATGGATGGTTCGGTGTCCACGCTGGCGCCGGTATTCGCAGCCGCGTTCGCCACGCATCTGCCGTGGAATGCCTTTCTGGTCGGTATGGCGGCGTCAGTGGGGGCGGGCATTTCCATGGGTTTTGCTGAAGCCCTGTCCGATGACGGCAAACTGTCGGGGCGGGGCGCGCCGCTGCTGCGCGGCCTGATCTGCGGGCTTATGACCACGGCGGGCGGGATCGGCCATACGCTGCCGTTCCTTATCAGCGATTTTTCGGTTGCGATGATCGCCGCCGTGATCGTGGTGGTGATCGAGCTGTTTGCCATTTCATGGATACGCTGGCGCTATCAGGAAACGCCGTTCAGTTCCGCCATTGTGCAGATCGTGATTGGCGGCCTGCTGGTGTTTGTGGCCGGTGTCCTGATTGGCAGTTCGTAATCCGGCTGCCTTGATCTTACCCCGATGTTGGGGCACCACTTGGGTTGCCACGCTATACTGGATTGCCCTGTATCATGAGATTTTTCCGCTCTGGCGCCGCCTGTGTCCTGACCTGTCTGCTGGTGGGAGGAGGTGCGGTGCTTCCCGCCCATGCTCAGGAACAGATGGCTGTTGGCGCATCCGATCAGGATCATGCCCTGCTGGAACGGGTGGAGCATCATCTGGATGGGATCAGCCTGCTCAAGGCCCGTTTCCGCCAGATCGCTCCCGATGGCAAGCAGACCACGGGCACGGCATGGATCGACCGCGCGAATCGCCGGATGCGCTTTCAGTATGATCCGCCCAGCCCGCTGCTGCTGGTCGCCAATCACGATCAGGTCGTGTTCAACGACAGCCAGCTTGACCAGACCACCACCATGCCGATGGACAAGACGCCGCTGGGCCTGCTGCTGCGTCCGCATCTCCAGCTTTCGGGCGATGTGACCGTGACGGGCCTGTCACGCGACAGCAACATGCTCAATGTTACGGTGGTGCGCACCGAATCGCCCGGCGATGGCAGTCTGACGCTGGTGTTCCGCAACAATCCGCTGCTGCTGCGCGGATGGATCATTCAGGATGCCCAGCAGCAGGTAACCCGCGTTGAACTGCTTGATATCACCACCGGTGGCGCATCCCCGGCGGATTCACTGTTCAATACCGACCTGCCCGAACACTAACTTGGGTCAGCGACTGTTTCACTGCGCCCCGCGCGCCAGTTCCAGCGCGCGGGCGTAAACCGTGCGGCGCGGCAGGCTGGTAATGCCCGCGACAAGTGCAGCCGCATCCTTGACCGAAAGCGTCTGCAGCGCCGCGCGAAGCTGGCTGTCTAGATCGGCGGCAGTGCTGTCATCCTGCGCCGGTGGTCCCAGAACAACGGTGATTTCACCCCGTGCCGGGTTCTGGGCGTAATGGGCGGCGAGTTCCGCCACAGTGCCACGCCGGACTTCTTCAAAGCGTTTCGTCAGTTCACGCGCCACGGCGGCGGGGCGGGTGCCGCCCATGACATCGGCAAGGCTTGCCAGCATTTCCGCCACCCTGTGCGGTGCTTCGTGCCAGATCAGCGTGGCGGACAGTCCCGCGCATTCCGCCGCGTGCAGGCGGGCCAGCACTTCGCGCCGTGCGGCGTCACGTGGTGGCAGGAATCCTGAAAACATGAAGGGATGGGGCGGCAGCCCCGACAGGGTCAGGGCCATTACGGCGGCATTAGGTCCCGGCACGGCGCTGACCCGGCCACCAGCCGCCACGACCGCGCGCACCAGGCGGTATCCGGGGTCGGACATAAGCGGCGTGCCCGCATCGGAAATGACGGCAATGCGCTCCCCCTTGCCCAGTGCGTCCAGCAGGGCGGGGATCTGCTGTTCCTCGTTATGGTCATGCAGGGGGCGGGTTCTGGTGCGGATACCGTATTCGCGCAGCAGGCGGGCACTGGTGCGGGTATCCTCGCACAGGATCAGATCGGCGGCTTCCAGCGTTTCAACCGCCCGGCGGCTGATATCGCCCAGATTGCCGATGGGGGTGGCGACAAGAACAAGTTCTCCGGGTTGAATCCGAACCGGAACGGTTTCCTCCGCGTTCCCTGCATGACGGGCGTCACATTCTCCGCTATGAACTTCGGGGCGGGGTGTGTCCCCCGGATGTTCCGCAGCAGGATAAGATTTTGAAGGCAGGGAAGATGAGGCGTCAGACATTCGGAACCCAGATGCAAGGACAGGATGTTGATTCTGCCTCTCCGCGCCGCGCATGCAAGCGCTTATTGCTGGCAAGCCTGGCGCTGTCGGCCCTGAGCGCGTGCGCAGGCGATGGCGGGCACGTCAGTCATGCCCCACAGGCGGGACGCAGCGTTGGCGTGCTTCTGCCATTGACCGGCACGAATGCCCGGCTGGGACAGGAAATGCTGACCGCCACCCGCATGGCCATGAATACGCCAACGTCCCCGCCGCTGGATGTGCGGGACACGGCAGCGCCCGGCAGTAATGCCGCCCTTGCGGCACAGGGCGCCATTGCGGCAGGGGACGGTCTGATACTGGGGCCGCTTACCACGGACGATACCGCGAAGGCGGCGGCTGTTACGGTCCCGGCAAAAATCCCCGTAATGGCCTTTACCAGTGACATGTCGGTGGCCCAGCCCGGTGTGTGGACACTGGGTATCGCGCCCGAACAGCAGGTACGGCGCATGGTGCTGGCGGCCCGCCAGCAGGGGCGGCAGCATTTCGCCGCCTTCCTGCCTGATAACCGTCTGGGCCATGCGCTGGGTCAGGCGCTTCAGCAGGTATGTGAGGAAAATGGCCTGCAGTCCCCGCAGATCATGTTCCATGACACGACGCAGGACGGGATTACGGCCAGCCTGAAAACCCTGTCGGCCTATGACAGCCGTGCCGCAGCCGTGCCGCAGCCCGATCCCGTGCAGCAGGCGGCGGCAAGTGTTGCCACCCAGCCTGCGGCGGAAGGTGTGGACCCGACCAACCCGGATGGGGCACCGCAGCAGGCCACGACCCAGACCGATGTGTCGGCGGTGCCTGCGGCACCTCCTGCCGCGCCCATGGCGTTCCCGGCTCCGCCTTTCGATGCGCTGCTGCTGGGCGATACCGGGCTGCAACTGGGGCAGGTTATCAATGCGCTGGCACAGGCCCATGTAGACAGGGCGCATGTACAGATCATGGGGCCGGGCCTATGGGGCGCGTTTGCCAGCAAGCTGTCCGCACTGCAGGGGGCGTGGTACGCAGCGCCCGATCCGGCAACCCGTCAGGCATTCATACAGCAGTTCATGGCGCGGTATCACCACATGCCCACGCCACTGGCGGATCTGAGCTATGATGCCGCAGCGCTGGTCAAGGCGCTGGACCAGACGCGACCGACCGGCAGTGCGAATGGTTATTCCGTGCAGGCGCTGACCCGGCCGGAGGGATTCGGTGGGGTGGATGGCGCGTTCGGTTTTCTGGAAAATGGGAAGACCCGGCGTGACCTGGCCGTATTTCAGATTCTTCCGACAGGCGGTAGCCAGATCGTTGTCCCGCCCGCTGGCAAGCTGCGCCGTGGCGCGAACTGATACAGGGCGGGTAAGGGTGTAATTACAGTCGCGGCCCGTCAGGCCGCGACAGTCGCCCCGCAGGACAGAACCGGACGGATCGCGTGCAGCGCAGCTTCAAAGCTGCGATAGGTGGCCAGGTGATGGTCACGGATCTGATCGATCAGCGCCCAGCCCATGCCTTCCGGCCGGACCATGTAGGCGGGGTTGGCATTTTCACGCACCCAGACCAGAACATGTTCAATATCAGGCTCATCGTGTTCGTTACGGTTGGCGACATCCGCATCGCACAGGCCCATACACGCGCCAGCCTGTAGCCAGCGCATCAGGTATTCGCGATGACGCGGAAGAAAACCCTGCCGCAGGGAAACAACTTTGGCATCAGAATATCGTTGATCCATCATGCTCATTCCATTGGCTGTGTGACCTGTCATGGCGTGACCGTGACACTGTATGGATGATGCTATGGGCGCATGGCTGCTTTGCCAAACTAAAAATGGCGAAGAAAGCCGAAGAAACAGGCAGAAAACTCCGTCTGTGACAAAAAAACAATAATTTAAGTTTAATATGGTTATTAATTGAGCAACTATCTAGGCATTTGCCTATTCCATCGGCGATGAAGCCATAACCAACTGCCCGGTTTCTGTCGTATCGTGCTTTCAATCCAGTCATTGACCATCTGGGTCAGGTCCATCTGGTCCTGACTCCGCTCGCCTGTATCGGGTAGATCAATGGGGGGATGGACATGAATGCGCAGGCGTGCCGGGCCAAGCCGTTCGACATATCCGGGAATGACCGGGCAGCGCAGTTTGATGGCCATGGCTGCCATTGCTCCTGCCGTCATGGCGGGCAGGCCAAAGAAACGGGCCGGCACGCCGTCATTCATTTTCTGGTCCACCAGCATGCCCAGATGCCCGCCCTTGAGGATATGGGCAAGCGCGCCCCGGGCACCCCGCGCGCCCTTGGCGAACAGTGGCACGGGCTGGCCCATGGCCTGATCGCGCAGGTCGCACAGGATGCTGTCCACCAGCGGATTGTTGGGTGCACGATAAAAGGATGAGAACGGCAGTCCATATCGCGCCACGGCAGGCGGCAGCATTTCCCAGTTGCCGATATGGCCGGATACGAAAATGGTCGGGCCACCGCGCGCGGCCTGTGCGTGAAGATATTCCTCTCCCACCACATCCCAGCCCGGTCCATCGACAGGATTATGGGGCAGGGTGGACAGATGCGGGAATTCACCGGCATTGCGACCGATATTGTCCCACATCTCGCGGATCACCGCGCGGCGCATACCGCCGTCAAGCTCGGGCATGGCCATGCGCAGATTTGCATCCGCAATACGGGATACGGGCAGTCTCGGTCCCACCGTGCGGCACAGCCATCCCCCCAGATTGGATGCCCGGACAGGACCAATGCGGCGGAAGATGGCCAGCAGGGCACGAACAAAAATGGCTTCCACATGCATCTGCCGCGTAGGAGGAGGAGCTTTTTTTTCGTTCATCGTTCGGTCTTGTCCAGCCATAGATCCAGTATCTGCTCAGGCATCCCAGTCGTGGCCCATGTAACGTGCAGCCCAACGGTGACGACGCGCTGGCGAAAAGGAGCGGGCAGGCGGACGGCGTCTTTTTCAGTTGTCACGAGACAGGCATTCCATTTTTCCGCCAGTGCCTGCAGGCGATGGCAGTCGCGGACGGTATAGGCATGATGGTCCGCAAAACCGAGACAGGCGCGGGGATGAATGCCATTTTTGGCCAGACCATCAAAAAACTTGGCAGGGCGCCCGATCCCGGCAAAGGCGACAACCGGCCTGTCGATGGGAATGCTGCCCGTATCCTGTCGCAGGGATGCATGAAAACAGGGCAGGCGATCCCTGACCCCGGATGTTACCTCCATCCGATCCGGCCCGATCACGACCACCCCGGCTGCCCGTGCCAGCCCGGTGCGAACGGGTTCCCGCAGTGGCCCCGCAGGCAGGACATGACCATTACCAAAACCGACCTGTCCATCCACCACAATCAGGGCCGCGTCCGGATGCAGGGTGGGGTTCTGGAAACCGTCATCCATCAATAGACAGTCCGCGCCGTCCGCCACCGCCCTGCGTGCCGATACTGCCCGGTCCGCGCCGACATAACATGGCGCGATACGTGACAGCAGAAGCGGCTCATCCCCGACATCGCGGGCGGTATGGATCTGCGCATCCACCCGTGTTCCTCCCCCCACGCGCCCGCCATATCCCCGTGAGAGGAAAGCGGGCCTGTGGCCACGGACAATGGCGCGTTGGGCCAGATCAAGTACGAGCGGTGTCTTGCCTGCCCCACCAACCCCGATATTGCCGCAACACAGAACAGGCACCGGCGCATGCCATCCTGTCCGGCGCATGCGACGTGACGTGACGAAAGCGTATAGGTGGGAGAACGGCATCAGGAATGAGGCGACACGTCCTGCCTGTGCAGGACTGCGCCACCAGAAGGCAGGGGCGCGCATTATCTCTTTTTCCCTAAAGCCAGAACGGCCTGTGCCACATCGCGGGCAAGGATTGGATCATGATGGGTATGGAGGGACGGCGGACCTGTCTCATGATGCAAGCAGGACAGAACCCACTCTGCAATGTCCTGCTCCGTGGTGACGTAACGCACATCTGTACCCAGTCCGGCATAAGCCTGACGGAAGTTATCGATTTTGGGGCCACTCGCAACGCAGCACCCCGCGCGGGCGGGTTCAAGGGGATTGTGGCCGCCGCCTTCGCATCCGGGCAGGCTGTTGCCAAGCAGGACGGGCGCACCAAGGGCGAAGAACAGCCCTGTTTCCCCCACCGTATCGCATATCCAGACCTTGTCCTGCCCGGTCGGAAACTGCCCCCGCGCCCGACGGGGTGTTTGCGTATGATTCAGTGCCGCGATTTCCGGCCCACGGGGAGGATGACGCGGGATGATGATGGTCAGTGCATCCGGTATTGCCTGCCGTATCAGATCGCCTGCCGCCAAAATCGTCGTTTCTTCCCCTTCATGGGTGGACGCCGCGATCCAGACCGGTCTGTTGCCGATGGCATGGTTGATGCGGGTCAGTGCCATGGGATCGCAGGGCAGGGGATCGGCAGCTTCCTTCAGGTCGGCAATCAGATCAATCCGGCCTGCGCCGCCGTGGTCAAGGCGGCTGGCATCTTCCACGCTGCGCGCCATGACCCAGTTGAAAGCAGACAGCATGTGGCGCAGCAGGCATCGCGCCTTGCGCCATCCGGCCAGTGAACGGTCTGACATGCGCCCATTAACCAGCGCCAGCGCGATGCGCCGTTTCCGGCAGGCCGCGATCAGATTGGGCCACAGTTCACTTTCCACCAGAACGACGACATCGGGTTGCCAGAAATCCAGAAACCGCGCGGTCCAGCGTGGCACGTCCAGCGGGGCGAACTGATGACTGACCCGTTCGTGTCCCGTCAGGGCAGGCAGGCGTGTATGCGCGATTTCAGCCGCCGTCAGCGTGCCGGTTGTAATCAGAACATGCCGTGACGGGTCCAGTAAAAGAATCTGCCCGATCACAGGCAGTACCGCCACCGTTTCCCCTACGCTTGCCGCATGAAGCCAGATCAGGCGGCCGGAGGGCCGAGAACATGCTGCAATGCCGCGCCGCTGCGGCAGACTGGCGGCGGATTCCTTGCCGCGTCGCATGCGGCAGTAAAGATTGAGGCGAAGCGCAGGTGTTAAAAGTGTCGCCAGCCCCGACCATGTTGCCCCCAGGACAGCGCTGCACATCCTTGCCCTTACAGACAGAAGGCGGGTCATGCCCGTATCACTTGGAAAACAGGGTTGCGCATTGGCTTGCGGTAACATGCCTTGGTGTCAGGGAAAAGGACGGGTGTGTGGCTTCCGTCAGAATAAGCCGCGCTATTAAAATCGCCTTCCATCTGGCAGCATACCCGGCCAAATCAAAGAGAGAAAAGCGGTATGGAAAAGATGGTGAGGCAAACAATCACTGTAATAGCCCAGCTCAGGTGTTACCAGACGGAATGAGAATTATCGGGTGAGAGGCGTATTCATTACACGTCTTCCTATAAAAATGCGATAATAGTGCGTTGGATCGCGATATGTATTATAATGAAAATATATTTGTATATGGTATAATACAGTATTTAATTTATAATTAATATTATTTTTGAATTGAGTGAAAGCACGTTTCTGTAAGAAATTGATCTACGGGCATGCACGGTACGAACCGAGAGTAATTTTCGTTCTATGGCATGAACCGATGCAGCAGTCAGTCGTTCAGATTGGCTTCTGCACTCAAGGATAACCGCGTAAATGCTACGAAGGGATAAATTTATTCATGAATTTATTGATATATTTTTGAAATATTATTGTTTTATGAGTATTAAAAATATATCCAAACAATTTTATTTTTAATCAGTTCTTTAATATATCAGGCTGTTGGGTTTTAACTTACGGACAGGAAATCAGGAATGGCTGTAAATTAGTGCCTAGGGGCACGGTTCCTGTCATCTACAAATAACGGAGACCACCAAAACATGTCCCTCCGGTATCATATGCGCGACATACCGGAGGGGGCACGTATAACGGTTCAGGACAGGAACCGGCGCAGGCCAAGTCCCTGTGGACGTTCATGCAGGGTGGAAGGCTGATAGGCGACAGAAAACATCTCGTGTGCCTGCTGCCATACCGTGACATCTTCGGGTCGTTCAGTCTTTACCGTGGTTATGCCACAGCGCAGCATGAACTCGTACTGGTCGGGCAGGGGCTTGCCCATGGCGCGGATTTCACCATTGAACGACAGATGTTCACGCAGCGCGCGGGCCTGCGTAAAGGCCCGCCCGTCACGGAATGAACCAAAGGTAACGGCTACCAGCCCAAGGCGTGGCAGGGCGACACGAAGCTGCTCCACCGCCATATCCGGTTCAATGGCGACACCAAGAGGGGCCGTACCCGTGCGGGCCAGACCTTCCTCCAGCCGTGCGAAGGGAACGATAACCGCATCGTCCGGCAGCGGCGCGCCTTCGACCGCTTCAACCCAGCGATCTTCCGCAATGCGGCCATTCTCAAGCAGGGGCATAGACGGCATCCTTGAAGCTGGCGGCACCGAGCCGCCGGTATGTGTCGATAAACTCTTCGCCTTCGTTGCGTAGCACCAGATAGGCATCGACCAGTCGGGCAATGGCATCGACCGTCTCATCTTCCGGCAGCGCCGGCCCGATGATCTGGCCAATGGCCACGTCGTTGCTGGCCGAACCGCCAAGCGTAAGCTGGAAGAACTCTTCCCCGCGCTTGTCCACGCCCAGAATACCGATATGCCCCGCATGGTGATGGCCGCAGGCATTGATGCAGCCGGAGATGTTGATATGCAGCTTACCGATATTTTCCTGCAGTTCAGGATCGGCAAAGCGTGCGCTCAGCTTCTGGGCAATGGGAATGGAACGCGCGTTGGCAAGCGAGCAGTAATCCAGACCGGGGCAGGCGATGATATCGCCGATCAGTCCGATATTGGGCGTGCCCAGACCGGCTGCGACCAGCTTCTGCCACAGTTCATGCAGCCGGTCCTTGCGCACATGGCCCAGCACCACGTTCTGCATGTGGGTGACGCGGATTTCCCCAAACGACCAGCCATCGGCCAGATCGGCGATCAGGTCCATCTGGTCCGCCGTCACATCGCCAGGAATGCCGCCATCGGGCTTGACCGAGATCACGACGCTGATGAAGCCTTCATGTCGATGGGGATGCGTGTTGGTACGCACCCAGCGGTCAAAGCGTGCATCGGTTCTGCGCGCGGCGGCAAGCGTGTCTGCCGCATCCGCGGGGGCATCAAGCGCGGGAATGCCGAAACGCGCGCGGATACCATCCACAATGGCGGGATCAAGACGGTAATCAGCCCGGTTCATCAGGGCGAATTCCGCATCCACCTTCTCGCGGAAAGTCTCGACACCTAACGCCTGCACAAGGATCTTGATGCGGGCCTTGTACATATTGTCGCGGCGGCCATAGGCGTTGTACACGCGCACAATCGCTTCCAGATACGCGACAAGATCCTCTTCGGGCAGGTTGTCACGCAGCAGCACGCCGATGACGGGTGTGCGCCCCAGTCCGCCGCCGACAAACACGTCAAATACCGGGCGACCCTGTGCGCCGGGGCGGGCGACCAGACCGATATCGTGGAAACGGGCGGCTACGCGGTCCTGCGGGCTGCCACTGATGGCAATCTTGAACTTGCGCGGCAGGAATGAAAATTCAGGATGCAGCGTGGACCACTGGCGCAGGATCTCGGCATGGATGCGCGGGTCAAGCAGTTCATCGGCCGCGGCCCCTGCAAACTCATCGCATGTCACGTTGCGGATGCAGTTGCCGCTGGTCTGGATGGCGTGCATGTCCACATCCGCCAGACGCTGCAGGATATCGGGCGTATCTTCCAGCCTGATCCAGTTGAACTGCATGTTCTGCCGGGTCGTGAAATGGCCGTAATCACGGTCATAGGTGCGCGCGATATGGGCCAGTTCGCGCATCTGGTCCGATCCCAGCATGCCGTAGGGGATGGCCACGCGCAGCATGTAGGCATGCAACTGCAGGTACAGACCGTTCATGAGGCGTAGCGGCTTGAATTCATCCTCGCTCAGGTCGCCCGCAATGCGGCGGCTCACCTGTGCGCGGAACTGCGCCACGCGCTGGGACAGGAAGGTGCGGTCCACCTGATCGTAGGCATACCGTCCGACCGGGAGGGTTGCGGTGTTAGTGGACATTGGATGTCTCCACAGGGGCGAAATCGGGGTGGACGCTCGGCCCGAACGCACGGATGCGCTCACGTACCGTAACGGGCGCGATGCCGGCGGCGGCAGGGTCAAGCTGCACGCCATAGATGCCCACAACCATACGCGCGTCAGGCGTGGCCTTGACCTGCTTTATCACGTCTTCCACATCCGCATTGTCGATGACGCGGGCGTGGCTGATCGCCTCCGACCATCCCTGTCCGGTCAGCCAGACAATACGGCCATCAAGCAGACGGTTGGCCGTAATGACGCTTGTTCCGGTCAAATCCCGGCGGTTGTTCCTGACATCCACTTCTGAACCGATCCTTTTCGGGCGACAGGACCGACCTGCCGCGACTGGTATAAAACGGCGCCAGCCTTGCCATGGCTGGCGCCCATCTTCAACCCGGCCCTGTATTGCCGTCTGGCCTGCCCCCGGAGGAGCAGGCCCGCGCAGTTACGAACGCTGGCGGTCCGCCGCACTGTCAATGCGGATCGCATCACCGATGAAGGTGGCAAGCTTTGCCGCCGTTTCATCGCTAGTGCGTTCTGCCGTCTCCAGCCGCAGGGTGGGGTTGGCAGGGGCTTCGTAAGGGGCGTCGATGCCGGTAAAGCCTTCGATCTTGCCCGCGCGTGCCGCAGCATACAGACCCTTGGGGTCACGCTGTTCGCAGGTGGCCTGCGGCGTGTCGATGAAGATTTCATGAAAACCTTCGCCAACGATCTGCCGGGCCAGTTCCCGGTCCGCGACGGTGGGGGAAATCAGCGCCACGATCACGACCTGACCGCTTTCAGCCAGAATCCGGGCCACTGCCGCTGCACGGCGCACGTTTTCACGCCGGTCCGCATCGGAGAAGCCAAGGTCCGAACACAGCCCCGCGCGCAGCGTATCGCCATCAAGCACCGATACATCGATCCCGCGGGCGAACAGCCGGTTTTCCGCTGCACGGGCCAGCGTGCTCTTGCCTGCGCCGGGCAGGCCGGTCATCCAGAACACACCGCCACGGTGCCCCTTGGCCTGCGCGCGATCCCACAGCGAAACGGCGCTGCCGGTGGGGTGAATGGCGTTGCGCCCCGCAACACTTTCGGCAACACCCATCAGCGGTGCGCCGCCCACGATCTGCTGGTTACGGTCGACCAGTACGCCACGACCGTCCGCCGTGCCCGGCAGGAAGGGGTCGAACAGCATGGTTTCGGACACGGCCAGCGTGATTTCGGCAAAGCCCTCGGGCGGGACTTCCTCAGCAGGCTGTTCGGTCAGGTCCTCAAGGCGGACAACGGAGTCAATGGCCGCGACCGTAACCTGATGTTCAGCCGTGGCCAGACGCAGCTTGAAGCTTTCGCCCACACGCAGCGGTTCCTGACGCAGCCAGAACAGGCGCGTGCGGATGCGGGCTGCGCGCAGCGGCGATTCCGATGCCGGAAACAGGAAATCGCCACGATCGGGGATCACGTCGGGTTCCAGCGTGACAGCCACGGACTGACCGGCAATGGCGGCAACCTGCGGTGCTGTGTGCCAGCTTTCGATCGTGGCGATACGCGCGCGGGCGCCATGCACGCCAACCACCACCTCATCACCCACGCGGATACGACCGCGTTCGATACGACCGACAACGACACGCTTGCTGTCAAAACGGTAGACATCCTGCACCGGCAGGCGCAGCGGCAGGTCGGCGCGGGAAGACGGTGCGGGCACCTGCGCCAGCGCTTCGGTCAGCGTCGGGCCCTTGTACCACGCCATCCGTTCGGACCGGTCGGCGATATTGTCGCCTTCACGGGCAGAAGCGGGAACGAATACGGTCGGCTCGATCTCAAGCTGGCGCAGCAGGTTGGTCACGTCCTGTTCAGCCGCTTCGATCTTCTGCTGGTCGTAGTCGAGGATATCGACCTTGTTCATCAGCACGATGACATGACGGATGCCGATCAGACGCAGCAGCATGGCGTGGCGGCGGGTCTGTTCCTGCGCGCCTTCGTTTGCGTCAACCACCAGCACGGCGGCTTCGGCATCGGCAGCGCCCGTAATCATGTTGCGCAGGAACTGGCGGTGGCCCGGCGCATCAACGATCACGAACTGCCGCGTTCCCAGCCGGAAGGGAATGCGGGTGGAATCAACGGTCACGCCCTGATCGCGCTCGATCTGGAGACTGTCGAGCAGGAAGCTCCATTCAACCGTCAGGCCGCGCTTCTTGCTGGATTCGATAATCTGTGCGACCCGCCCTTCGGGCAGGCTGTCGGTATCGTACAGCAGGCGACCGATCAGCGTGGATTTGCCGTGGTCAACATGGCCCACGATCACGATGGGGGTGGCTGCGTCCTGCGGGGCAGGGGTCGGGATTGTACTCATTGTGTTGTAACTCCGTCCTGTCCGCTCAGAGATAACCGGCCACGCGCAGGCGTTCGAACGCATCCTCGGATTCATGATCCATGGCACGTCCCGCGCGTTCGGATGTGCGGGACGTTTCCAGTTCCGCAATCACTTCCGCTACCGTCGAGGCATTGCTTTCGACCGGGCTGGTGATGTCCTGATCGCCAAGCGAGCGGTAACGCTTGCCGTCCCTGGCGAAATACAGATCGACCAGCGGAATGTTCTCGCGTTCGATATAACGCCAGATGTCAATCTCGCGCCATGACAGCAGGGGATGGACGCGCACATGCATGCCGGCTTCATGCGGGGTGGCGTACTGGTCCCAGAATTCCGGCGGCTGGTTGCGGACATCCCATTTGTGGCCGGAGCCGCGGGGGCTGAACACACGTTCCTTGGCGCGGGTGGCCTGCTCGTCACGCCGGATGCCGGCGATCACGCCCGCAAGCTTGTACCTGTCGATCATCGCGGCAAGTCCTGCGGTCTTGCGCGCGGCGGAACGCGCGGCAGGCGGCAGGGTGGGATCGATTTCCTCAACCGGCGGACAGTCGCCCAGCAGCAGTTCGAGGTTCCATTTCTTGGTATATTCATCACGGAATTTGTACATTTCCGGGAATTTCTTGCCGGTATCCACATGCATGACCGGGAACGGCACGCGCCCAAGAAAGGCCTTGCGCGCCAGCCAGACCATGACGTTGGAATCCTTGCCCAGCGACCACAGCATCGCCAGCGGCTTCAGCTTCCGGTACGCTTCACGCATGATGAAGATACTCTGGGCCTCTAGTTGGTCGAGATCGTCCATGGATTACAGACCTTCCGTAACAGGAAAGAAAACAGGAAAAGTAGATGGCCCCGAAACCGGGCCGATGAAAGGGGACAGGCTGGCCTCACCCCGCCGCACGGACGTGAATACCACATTCCGTCTTGGATTGCCCGGCCCAGCGACCCTTGCGCGGATCTTCACCTTCGCCAACCGGCCGGGTGCAGGGCGCGCAGCCGATGGAAGGATAGCCGCGCAGCGTAAGCGGATGGCGCGGCAGGTTGCGGCGCGTCATCTCGGCATCAAGTTCGCGTGGGGTCCAGCTTATCAGCGGATTGATCTTGATCTTGCCATCCCCGGTGGCTTCCACGACCGGCAGGCCCTGCCGGGTGGCGGCCTGTGAACGCTTGCGGCCCGTGATCCACGCATCGAAGGGGATCATCGCCTCATCAAGCGGTTCGACCTTGCGCAGCGCACAGCACGCATCCGGGTCGAAGGCCCATAGCTGGCCTTCGGGGTCACGGTTCATGATCTGCTTTTTGGCGGGATGCAGGTCGCGCACGTCGCGCAGGTTCAGGACGCGGGCCAGTTCCTGCCGGTATGCCAGCGTTTCGGGGAAATGCTGGCCGGTTTCAAGGAACAGGACCGGAACCGCAGGATCGATTTCGGCGGCCAGCGCCAGCATGACCGCTGATTCCGCCCCGAAAGAAGAAACAAGAGCAATGCGTCCGCGCAGTCGCGTCAGGGCAACGCGAAGCACTTCGGATGCGTTCTCACCCGCCTGCTTCAGTTCTGCCACAATGTCCGCATCAATGCGCATAATATCCCCCAGACCAGATTTTACACTAGGCTATGGCGTTCTTTTCACGCCACACCTAATCCCCGTGGGGCGTAAAATCAAGGCGTCTGGCTGTAGATATACGTTTTTGCCTGCTTGTTTCTTCTATATCCCCTCCGCTGCGCCGATGATGGACGACTCTGGCGGTTCAGCGGCTCATCAGGACGGCAATATCACTGTTTTCCAGCATATGCCGCGTTACACCCCCCAGTATCATCTGGCGCAGGCGGGAATGTGAATACGCCCCCATTACCAGCAGGTCGGCATCGAAGCTGTGGGCTGTCGCCAGCATGTCTTCCCCCACCGGGCGATAATCACTACCAAATTTGTGAATAGTGGCGGCGATGTCATGTCGTGCAAGGAAAGCGGCGACATGCCGGGCATCCGGGCCGGGGCGCTGGTAGGCCGGACTGTGCACGATATGCACTGCATCCGCGCGGCGCAGCAGGGGCAGGGCGTGATGGATGGCCGACGCGGCTTCAACCGTGCCATTCCAGCCAATACAGACGCGCCGGCCGACAGTTTCGGTCGCCACGGGCGGGACGATGATGACCCCGCGTCCGCTTTCGAACAGTACGGCATGCAGCGTATCGGAGGAGGAGACATCCCCTTCCGGGTTGGGCTGGCGCACGACCACCAGATCCGAAAGCCGGGCCTGAAAGGATACGATGCTGCGGGTATGGCCGGTATGGGTAATGAAACTGGCGCTGGGGCCGTGCGGGTGGTGGGTCTCGGCCTTTACAACGGGAATATGGGTGCGCTGGATGAAGTCATTGAAAAGCTGATGGACCCCCTTCAGCCGCGATGCGCTTTCCTTCAGCGCTGCCGCGATCATGTCTTCCACCATTGCGCCCGACATCCCTTCACCGACGAGGGGGCCGATTTCCTGCATGTCAGTACCCACATGCAGGACCGAAAGATGTGCATTGAACATGGAAGTAAGATAGCCGCCAACCTGAAGGGCGCTTTCCGCGTTGCTCATCCCCGCCAGTGGCAGAAGTATACTACGTATGCACATCAACGTACCTCATGCTCCGTTCATCCGGGGAGACGCGCAGGCAGGTCCCCCCGGATGAAAACGGATCACGCGGCGTTAAGTTCGGGCATCAGGGATAAAGCCGCTGTGTGTTCCATCCTTCGCCCTGCCGGTCCCATACGACGCGGTCATGCAGGCGGTAGGGGCGGTCCTGCCAGAATTCGAAATGCTGGGGCACCACGCGAAAGCCGGTCCAGTTGGGCGGGCGGGGAATGACGGCATCGTCGCCGGGGTAGCGGGCCTCAAGCTCGGCAATCGCTTTTTCAAAAACGGCGCGGTCCGTCAGCGGGTGCGACTGATTGGATGCAATTGCCCCCAGTCGTGATATGCGGCTGCGGCTGGCGAAATAGGCGTCCGCTTCGGCCGCACTGACCGGTTCCACCGGGCCTTCTATGCGGATCTGGCGACGAATGCTTTTCCAGTGGAACAGCAGGGCCGCATGGGGATTGGCCTTGAGATCGGCAGCCTTGCGGCTGTTGAGGTTGGTATAGAACACGAACCCGCGCCGGTCCGCCCCCTTGAGCAGGATCATACGGACCGAAGGCCGCCCGTCCGCCGTTGCGGTGGCCAGTGCCATGGCGTTCGGGTCATTGGGTTCGTGTTCGCTTGCATCGCGCATCCAGGCATCGAACAGGTCGAACGGGTCCGCATCCAGGGCGATAAGGGGAGGGGTCATGAATTTCAGGTTCCGCAATGCTGTCTGCCGCGCATCCGGCCCATCCGGGCTGGAATGCGAAACATATGGAAACATAAGGTAAGTTACCGCGTGAGGAATATTCGCTACAATTGCGACACTCGGCATCTTGTCCGAAACGGCTGCTTGTGCAACCACGAGGCCGAAAATTCATCCGCCATTTATCATTAAGGATAATAACATGTCAGACGGCGCGCCCAAAATCTCCGCCAAGGGAACACTGATGAAGGGGAAGCGGGGACTTGTTATGGGGGTGGCGAATGACCGCTCGATTGCGTGGGGCATTGCGCGCGCCGTGGCCGAACAGGGGGGCGAACTGGCCTTCACCTATCAGGGGGAAGCACTGGGCAAGCGCGTGCGTCCGCTGGCGGAATCGGTCGGGTCGTCGCTGGTCCTGCCCTGTGACGTATCGGACGACGCCGCGATTGACGAGACCTTTGCCGCAATCGAAAAGGAATGGGGCAAGATCGATTTTCTGGTCCATGCCATTGGCTGGGCGGACAAGCAGTTCCTGCGCGGGCGCTATGTCGATACCCCGCGTGATGCCTTCCTCAAGGCGCTGGACATTTCGTGCTATTCCTTCACCGCTGTCGCACGCCGCGCGGCCAGCATCATGAACCCCGGCGGGTCGATGCTGACGCTGACCTATCTGGGGGCCGAGCGTGTGATGCCCCATTATAATGTGATGGGCGTGGCCAAGGCGGCGCTTGAGGCTTCGGTGCGCTACATGGCGGTTGATCTGGGCAGCGATGGCATCCGTGTCAATGGCATCTCGGCTGGGCCGGTCATGACGCTGGCGGCCAACGGCATTGGCGATTTCCGCTATATCCTGAAATGGAACCAGTACAATTCCCCGCTGGAACGCAACGTCTCGCTGGAGGAAGTTGGCGGGGCCGGGCTGTACATGCTGTCCGATCTGTCCGGTGGCGTGACGGGTGAAATCCACCATGTTGATTCCGGCTACCATATTGTCGGCATGAAGAACCCGACCGCGCCGGACATCACGGTCGCCGGTAACTGATTGCGGGAAGTCTGCCCTTATGTCCCATAACACTTTCGGCCATCTGTTCCGTGTCACCACGTGGGGCGAAAGCCATGGCCCGGCCATTGGCGGCGTGATTGATGGCTGTCCGCCGCGCATCCCGCTGGATGTATCCGACATCCAGCCGTGGCTTGACCGCCGCCGTCCCGGGCAGTCGAAATTCACCACCCAGCGGCAGGAAGCCGATCAGGTCGAAATCCTGTCCGGTGTGTTCGAGGGGCAGACAACCGGCACCCCCATTTCCCTGCTGATCCGCAATACCGACCAGCGTTCGCGTGACTATGGCGATATCGCCACCCGTTACCGACCCGGTCATGCCGATGTCGCTTATGAAATGAAATACGGCATACGCGATTATCGTGGTGGTGGGCGGTCTTCTGCCCGGGAGACGGCCATGCGGGTGGCGGCGGGGGCCGTGGCGCGCAAGGTACTGGGGCAGGGCGTGCGTATCCGCGGTGCGCTGGTCCAGGTCGGTCCGCATGCGGTCGACCGCGCGCGGATGGACTGGGATATGGTGAATGCCAATCCGCTGTTCTGTCCCGATGCTTCGATCCTGCCGGTATGGGAAGATTACCTTGCCGATATCCGTAAGAAGGGTTCGTCCATCGGCGCCGTGATCGAGGTGGTGGCCGACGGGGTGCCGCCGGGACTGGGTGCGCCGATATATGGCAAGCTTGATTCCGACCTCGCCATGGCGCTGATGAGCATCAATGCCGTCAAGGGGGTCGAGATCGGGGAAGGGTTCGCTTCCGCCTGCCTGACGGGTGAGGAAAACGCGGACCCGATGCGGATGGAAAATGGCGCGCTCCGGTTCGCGTCCAACCATGCCGGTGGCGTGCTGGGGGGGATTTCCACCGGTCAGCCGGTCGTGGCCCGCTTTGCGGTCAAGCCAACCAGCTCGATCCTGACCCCCGTTCCCTCCGTCACGCGCGAAGGGGAGAACGTGGATGTCATGACCAAGGGCCGTCATGACCCCTGCGTAGGTATCCGTGCCGTGCCGGTGGGCGAGGCGATGATGGCCTGCGTTCTGGCCGATCACCTGCTGCGCCATCGGGGGCAGGTGGGCAATCAGGAACCTGTAATTTTGTGAAGTTGCCCGGATTGCCACCTGCCTGACCATGTCGATCAGGACGGGATGGGAAGAGGTCAGTCGGTCGAGACCTGACTGAATGCCATGCCCGTCATGATGTCCTTCTCGAAGCGCAAGATCATGACGCCATAAGTTGTGCCACCCGGTGAAACCGCAGCCGCATGACTGTAGGCATGGCTGATCGTGTCTTTTCCGGTGGTGGATGGCTGTCCGAATGTGTGGCGGACCTTTGTCCGGCTTGTGCCAAAATGGATTTTTCCGCCTGCGATGATGTTCGTGGTCCGGGCTGTATCAGCAAGAAGCGGACAGGCTGTGATGGTGGGTGATGATACGCCTGCGGTCGTGGTTACCAACGCGTCATCGATGGTATTTCCGCCGCCGCATCCCTGACGTGCCGGGGTGGGGATATTGAACGGGTGGCTTACAGGCTGCTCAGTTCCGTTTTTTCAAGCTGGATCAGCCTTTTGCCGATCATGACAGTGCCCGTAGGGGCATCATGTAATGTGGGAGGTACATTGTCAGGGGGCGATGAAGCGCCATGGCACTTCATCGCCCATCCCTGCGCCGCCCCGAAAGGCAGCATGGCCAGTGGCGCGAGCAAGTAGGCATGGCGTATGGCCCGTAATGTCTGGTGACTGCCCGTCATGACGCGGATGGTGTCTGAACGTGAGGGCGGGCGGGGAACGCCATCCGCTCCCCGCCATTTGCCGGTTCAGCCTTTCAGCTTGGCATCCAGCGTGATCGTTGCATTGAACAGCTTGGAGACCGGGCAGCCTGCTTTCGCCTTTTCCGCCAGTTCCCTGAACTGTTCTTCCGTCGCGTTGGGGATTTCGGCTTCCAGCGTCAGCTTCGCATGGGTGATGGCAAAGCCTTCGCCCTGCTTGTCCAGCACGATTTCGGATTTTGCATCGAGCGACGTGGCCGTAAGCCCCGCCCCGCCCAGAATGCCCGACAGCGCCATGGCGAAGCACGCGGCATGGGCTGCGCCCAGCAGTTCCTCGGGGTTGGTGCCGGGTTTGTCCTCGAAACGGGTATTGAAGCCGTAGGGCTGCTGCTTCAGTACCCCGCTCTGGGTCGAGATCTCGCCCTTGCCGTCCTTCAGTCCGCCTGACCAGTGTGCCGTCGCGTATTTGGTGATTGCCATGAGGGATCGGTCCTTATGTCCGTTATCGAAATATCTGGCCGCGCGCATATGGCGCGGTGGATGGTGTCGCATCCTTGCGCAGCCTAACCCGTGCTCGGGAAAAAAGTTGCATCATGGCCGGGATGCTGGCCCACGGCTCTTGCAATGCGCGCCGAAAACGGCCATATCCCGCCACGGTCCCGCGTTGGGGCCAATTCGCACGTGAAGCCAGTACCTCTGGTGTCCTGAAAAACAGGGCGCGCTTCACGGAGGATAAACCAGACACAAGGATCAAGCCGAAATGGCAATGCCTGAATTCACCATGCGCCAGCTTCTTGAAGCCGGCGTGCACTTCGGTCACCACACCCGCCGCTGGAACCCGCGCATGGCGCCGTACCTGTTCGGTGTGCGTAACCAGGTTCACATCATCGACCTGCAGCAGACCGTTCCCATGCTGGACCGTGCGCTCAAGGCGATCCGTGACACCGTGGCCGGTGGCGGTCGCGTGCTGTTCGTCGGCACCAAGCGCGCTGCGGCAGACCAGGTCGCGGAAGCGGCGAAGCGTTGCGGCCAGTATTACGTCAACCACCGCTGGCTGGGCGGCATGCTGACGAACTGGAAGACCATTACCGGTTCGATCAAGCGCCTGCGTGGCATTGACGACATGCTGGAAAACGGCACCCAGGGCCTGACCAAGAAGGAAGTCCTGGACATCACCCGCGACCGTGAGAAGCTGGAGCGTTCGCTCGGCGGTATCAAGGAAATGGGCGGCCTGCCGGACATCCTGTTCGTGATCGACACGAACAAGGAAAAGCTGGCGGTTGAAGAAGCCAACAAGCTGGGTATCCCGGTTGTGGCGGTGCTGGACAGCAACTCCGACCCGCGTGGCGTGACCTTCCCGATCCCGGGTAACGATGACGCCATCCGCGCCATCGCGCTGTATTGCGAGCTGGTTTCGTCCGCAGTGCTCGATGGCATCTCCGCCGAGCTGGGCGCGTCGGGCGAAGACTTCGGCGCTGCCGAAGAACTGCCGGTTGACCCCGCCGTGGAAGCAGCCGTGACGGAAGCCGCCGCAAGCGCGGAATAACATCATTGCGTCGTGGTGGCATGACCCCGCGACGCTACTGACACAGCAAGGACACGCCCCGCAGGATTGCGGGGCGTGCGCCTGTCGTGAGGAGTATCAGGATAATGGCGGAAATCACCGCAGCACTCGTCAAGGATCTTCGTGAGCAGACCGGCGCGGGCATGATGGACTGCAAGAAGGCGCTCAAGGAAGCCGAAGGCGACATCGAAGGCGCGATCGACTGGCTGCGCAAGAAGGGCCTTTCGGCTGCTGCCAAGAAGTCCGGTCGTGTGACGGCTGAAGGTCTGGTTGGCGTGGCGCAGGCCGACAACAAGGCTGCCATGGTCGAGATCAATGCCGAAACCGACTTCGTGGCCCGTAACGAGCATTTCCAGAACTTCGTATCCGAAGTGGCGCATGCCGCCCTTACGGTTGGCGACGATCTGGAAAAGCTGAAGGCAGCCGTGCTCAAGAGCGGCCGCAACGTTGCCGATGAACTGACGCACCTGATCGCCACCATTGGCGAAAACATGTCCATCCGCCGTGCGCGCGTGCTGAGCGTGCCGTCGGGCGTGGTTGCGACCTACGTTCATTCCGCCGTCAGCCCCGGTCTGGGCAAGATTGGCGTTCTGGCTGCTGTTGAAGCACCGTCCGCCAGCGATGCGCTGGAAACGCTGGGCCGTCAGATCGGCATGCACGTCGCGGCGACCCGTCCGGCTGCGCTGGACGTGAACAGTGTTGACCCGCAGGCGCTTGAGCGTGAGCGCGCGGTTCTGGTGGAACAGGCCCGTGCATCGGGCAAGCCGGAAGCTATCATCGAAAAGATGGTCGATGGCCGTATCCGCAAGTTCTACGAGGAAGTGGTGCTGCTGGAGCAGGTCTGGGTGCATGATGGTGAAAGCCGCGTGCGCGAGATCGTCAAGAAGGCTGGTGCGAAGCTGATCGGTTTCGACCGCTTCCAGCTTGGCGAAGGCATCGAGAAGGAAGAAAACGACTTTGCCGCTGAAGTGGCAAAGGCTGCTGGCAACTGATCTGAGTTGCCGGTTTCCGGTTTTCTTTACGCAAGGGCGGGCGCTTCCTGATGGAATGGGAGGCACCCGCCCTTGTGCTATCTGCTACCCCGTATGGGGAAGGCAGCGCGATTGTCCATGTGCTGACGGGCGAATACGGCCTGTATCATGGGCTGGCCCGCGGCGGATCATCCAGTCGGGGGCGCGCGGTATGGCAGACCGGCAATCTGGTGCGCGCGCGCTGGGTTGCCCGCCTGTCCGAACAGCTTGGCACGATTACGGCTGAAACGGTGCATGCGTCTGCCGCGCGCATACTGGATTATCCGGTGCCGCTGGCCATGCTGGCTTCCCTGTGCGCACTGGCTGATGGCAGCCTGCCGGAACGCGAGCCCCATCTGGCCGTATTTCAGGGGCTGACCAGCCTGCTGGCGCGCATAAGCCTCGACCCTGAATGGGCGGAGCGTGAAGGCATGGCGGAAGTCGTTCGGTGGGAACTGCTGCTTCTGTCCGAACTGGGTTTTGGTCTGGATCTGGGGCACTGTGCGCTTGGTGGGGACAGTGGGGATCTGAAATGGGTCTCGCCGCGTACAGGACGGGCCGTGTCGGATGAGCGGGCTGGGGAATGGCGCGACCGCCTGCTGCCGCTTCCGGCTTTCGTTCTGGACCCCGCTCAGGTGGGTACGCCGCAGGACTGGTATGACGGGCTGCGCCTGTCCGGTCATTTCCTGCATCGTGACGCGTTTGGACAGCGCCACCGTCCCGTGCCTGAAGCACGGGGCAGACTGGCGGATATGATTGCCCGTAGGGCCGATATCGCGCCACCCGGTCAGGCGGGTGAGGACGCGCCTGCGGAACCCGACGGACACAACCCGGTGGACAAACCGTAAAGTTTCGCTATCTGTTCACCTGCGGGAGGAAGATTGCATGCCTGTGGACACAACAGCCGGTCATATCGAAGATACCAAGCTGGCCGATGCGCTGAGCGAACGCTATCTGGCCTATGCCATGTCAACCATCATGTCGCGCTCACTGCCCGATGTGCGCGACGGGCTGAAGCCTGTACATCGGCGCATGATCTATGCCATGCAGCAGCTCAGGCTGGACCCGTCCGCCGGGTTCAAGAAATGCGCCCGTGTGGTGGGCGATGTGATCGGTAAATACCATCCGCATGGCGATGCTTCGGTTTACGAGGCGCTGGTCCGGCTGGCGCAGGATTTTGCCGTGCGCTACCCGCTGGTCGAAGGGCAGGGCAATTTCGGCTCGATCGACGGGGATAACGCGGCGGCCATGCGGTACACCGAATCCCGCCTGACCACTGTCGCCAAGGCGCTGCTGGAAGGCATTGACGAAGACAGCGTCGATTTCCGCCCCACCTATGATGGTGAGGAGCAGGAACCTGTCGTCCTGCCCGCGGCCTTTCCCAACCTTCTGGCCAATGGCGCGGCCGGTATCGCCGTGGGCATGGCCACAAGCATCCCGCCGCATAATGTAGGGGAAATCTGTGCCGCCGCCCTTGCCCTGATCCGCAAGCCTGGTACGACGACGGCGGAACTGATGGCGCATATGCCCGGTCCCGACTTTCCCACGGGTGGCAGCATTGTCGAAGACGGCGAGGCCATGGTCCGGGCCTACGAGACGGGACGCGGCGCATTTCGCATCCGCTCGAAGTGGGAAGTGGAACAGGGCCGTTTCGGTACCTGGCAGATCGTGGTGACGGAAATCCCGTATCAGGTGCAGAAGTCGCGCCTGATTGAACAGGTCGCCGATCTTCTGGAACAGAAAAAACTGCCGCTTCTGGCGGATATCCGTGACGAGAGCGCGACCGACATAAGGCTGGTGCTGGAGCCGAAATCACGCGGGATCGAACCTGCGGTGCTGATGGAAACCCTGTTCCGCGCCACCCAGTTTGAAAGCCGTTTTAGCCTGAACATGAACGTGCTGGGTGCCGATCAGGTGCCCGGCGTGCGGAGCCTGAAGGATGTGCTGCAGGCGTGGCTGGATCATCGGCATGACGTGCTTCTGCGCCGTAGCGCCAACCGGCTTGTGGCCGTTAACCGGCGGCTTGAAATTCTCGACGGGTTCCTTGCGGTCTATCTCAACCTTGATGAGGTGATCCGCATTGTCCGCGAAGACGACGATGCGAAAGCCGCCCTTATGGCCACGTTCAGCCTGACGGAGCTACAGGCGGATTCCGTGCTGAACATGCGCTTGCGCAGCCTGCGTCGGCTGGAAGAAATGGAAATCCGCAAGGAGCACGCCGCCCTCAGCGCCGAAAGGCAGACCCTGAAGGATCTGCTGGATCAGGAAGGGCTGCGGTGGAAGCGCATCGCATCCGAGATAAAGGAAATCCAGAAAACCTTCGGAAGTGGCGCGCTGGGTAAACGACGCAGCACACTGGCCGCCCCGCCGCCCGAGATTGATGTTGAATCGGCCCTGCCGGTCGAACGTGACCCCCTTACGGTCGTCCTGTCGCAGCAGGGCTGGATACGGACCGTGCGCGGGCATGGACAGGATCTGCAGGCGCTCAGGTTCAAGGAAGGCGACGGGTTGGGCATGTCGGTGGAATGCTACAGCAATGACCGGCTGTGTGTATTCGCCACCGATGGCCGTGCGTTTACCCTGCGTGTGGGTGATCTGCCGCGTGGTCGCGGCGATGGCCAGCCCCTGCGGCTTATGATCGACCTTTCAAACGATCAGGACATCATCACGATGTTCCCCGTTGATGATACCCGCAAGCGGCTTCTGGCTTCCAGCAGCGGACGCGGCATGGTGGTGGCTGAAACGGCCATGACGGCGGAAAAGCGCACAGGCAAGCAGGTTCTGAACCTGAAAGACGAGGAAAGCGCGCTGATCTGCGTGCCAGCCGAAGGCGATCATGTGCTGGTGCTGGGGCAGAACCGGCGCATGCTTGTGTTCCCGCTGGACCAGTTGCCTGAAATGTCGCGTGGGCTGGGTGTGATCTTGCAGAAATACAAGGACGGCGGCCTGCGCGATGCGGTGGTCTTTACCGCGGAAACAGGGCTGGCATGGCCGGACCCGGCTGCGGCACGCAACCGTTCCTTTGCTGATCTGCGCGACTATCTGGGCAAGCGCGCCGAGATGGGCCGCCAGGCTCCTGCCTGGGCGACCCGCAAGCCGCGCGGTTAGGGATCTGCGGACTTATCCTGCCGGTGGATGAAACAGTCCATCCGGCAGGAAAGCACTCTGCCGTGCCTGATCCCTGCCATATTCCCCCAGATCCAGATCATGCCAGATGCCGCGCGTCATGATCTGCGCGGGACGGAAACGGGCCTTGTAGGCCATCTTGCGGCTTTCGTTGATCCAGTAGCCTAGGTACAGGTAGGGCAGGCCCATCATGCGGGCATGGCTGATCAGGTACATCACGGCGAATGTCCCCAGCGACCGATGCTGAAGCGCGGGATCATAGAAATCATAAACAGCGGAAAGCCCGTCATCGAGCTGATCCACCAGCGCGACGCAGGCCAGCCTGCCTTCGGGATCGCGGAATTCGATCATGAAAGTTTCGATCGGCGTATCTTCGATCATGGCCCGGTAATCGGGAAACGTCATGGATGCCATGTCGCCGCCTTCATGCCGGGCATGCTGGTAGGCGCTGAACAGGTTGAACTGTTCCGGTGTGGCGCGTGGCGGCACGGGAAAGCCGTGCAGCATGGCGTTGCGACGCAGGGCGCGCTGCTGCGTGCGGCTGGGGGTAAAGCGGTCCACCGGCACGCGGATGGGCGTGCAGGCCGTGCAGCTTGCGCAGACCGGGGCATAGGCAATGGTGTGGCTGCGACGGAAGCCCGCACGGGACAGGCGGTTATGGAAAGATATGGCTTCCGCGCCGCCAATTTCGGTCACGACCTTGCGTTCCATGCGTCCCGGCAGGTAGGGGCAGGGCATGGGCGCTGTGGTATAGAATAGCTGCGGATGCCGTGGCGATGTGTATGTCATGCGCTCTCACCAGCCGAAAACAGGAAGCAGCCCGGCGAACAGGAAAAACAGACTGCCCGTATCCTGTACGGTTATCATATTTTCCCTGTCGCAGGCATCAACTATCCTGTTGAATGCATGCCGCTTGTGGGCCGGTCAGGCCCGGAGCAGGCGCGCGGCCTCCAGCGCGAAATAGGTCAGTACCCCGTTGGCGCCCGCGCGGCGGAAGGACATCAGGCTTTCGATGATGACGCGGTCACGATCCAGCCAGCCATTCTGGATGGCGGCCATCAGCATCGCGTATTCACCCGACACCTGATAGGCGAAGGTCGGCACGGCAAATTCCTGCCGCACGCGCTGGATGATGTCCAGATACGGCATGCCCGGCTTGACCATGACCATATCCGCACCTTCCTGCAGGTCCAGCGCCACTTCACGCAGGGCCTCATCACTGTTGGCGGGGTCCATCTGGTAGGTTTTCTTGTCACCCGTCAGCAGGCCACCAGATCCCAGCGCATCGCGGAACGGTCCGTAGAAGGCGCTGGCGTATTTGGCGGCGTAGGACATGATGCGGGTATTGACCAGACCATCGCTGTCCAGTGCCTCGCGGATGGCGCGTACGCGGCCATCCATCATGTCGGACGGGGCGATGATGTCGATCCCGGCGGCGGCCTGATTGACCGCCTGCGTTACAAGGATGCGGACCGAGGGATCGTTGACCACGTAGCCGTTTTCGATCAGCCCGTCATGGCCGTGGCTGGTATAGGGATCAAGCGCGACATCGCCGATCAGGCCGATCTGCGGGAATTCCTTTTTCAGCAGGCGCGCGGCACGACACATGAGGTTGTCGGGATTGGTTGCTTCGGTCCCGTTTTCATCACGCAGGTCCGTGGGCGTTATGGGGAACAGGGCGATGGCGGGAATATCCAGTTTCGCCGCCGGTTCCACATGGGCTGCAAGTCGGTCCAGACTGACACGCTGCACGCCGGGCATGGAGGCTACATCGGTAACCGAAGCCGTGCCTTCGGTAACAAAAATCGGCCAGATGAGGTTATCGGTCGATAGCGTGTTTTCGGATACCAGTCGCCTGGTGAACCGGTCGTGCCGGTTGCGCCGCGGCCGTACATGGGGAAATTGACCGATACTCATCCAATCCAACTCCAGCTATGGGATGGGGCCGACTATGGTCCCGCCGCTACCCTATGCCAAATTATGATCCGGTAATGCACGCCCTTCAGTCCTTCGGGCGCATGGCAGGCATGACCTTGCCCAGTCGGCTATGGCGCACACCATAAATCCCGTAAACGACCAGCCCGATTGCCAGCCACCCGACCAGCCGCAGCCATGTCAGCGCGTCGAGCGAGACCATCATCACAAGGCAACTGAGAATACCGGCCACCGGTATCACCATCCCGCCGGGCACGCGGAAGACGCGCGGACGGTCCGGTTCACGCACGCGCAGCACCATCACGCCCACACACACGATGACAAAGGCCAGCAGCGTGCCGATGGAAGTCATATGCGCCAGTTGTTCGATGGGCAGAAACGCCGCCAGCACGCCCGTCACGGCCATGAAGAACAGATGGCACGCAACCGGTGTGCCCCAGTTATGGTGTGTGCGGCCAAACATGGGCGGCAGCAGGCCGTCGCGCGCCATGGCGAAGAAGATCCGGCTCTGCCCCAGCAGCAGCACCAGAATGACCGACAGGAAACCACATATGATGCCAAGCTTAACCGCAGCCTTCAGCCAGCCAAAGGGTGTCTGGTCAATGGCCGTGGCCACGGGGGCGGCATCGCCGATCATATCGTGATAGTTGACCAGTCCCGTCAGCACGAATGAAAAGGTGATGTAGACCACCGTGCAGATCGCAAGGCTGCCCATAAGGCCGATGGGCATGTCGCGGCCCGGATTGCGTGTCTCCTGCGCCACGGTCGAAACCGCATCGAACCCCAGATAGGCAAAGAAAACCGTCCCCGCCGCGCGCAGGATGCCCGATATGCCGTAATGCCCGAACTCCCCGGTATTGGGCGGGATGAAGGGGGTATAGTTTTCGACCCTGATATACGGCAGTCCGCATGCGATCACGGCGACGATGACCGTAAGCTTGATCGCCACCACAATGGCGTTCATCCGCGCTGATTCAGAAATCCCGCGCATGAGCAGCAGGGACAGCGCCATGATGACGAACACGGCAGGCAGGTTGGCCAGTCCGTGTACCGGCTGGCCGTCCGCCATGCCCACCACCTCGAACGGGGAAGCCATGAGGCGGGGCGAAAGGTGAATACCCCATTCATCAAGCAGGGATCGCATGTAGCGCGCCCAGCTTACGGATACGGCTGATGCCCCCACGGTGTATTCCAGCACGAGATCCCAGCCGATGATCCAGCCCATCAACTCACCCAGCGAGGCATAGGCATAGACATACGCGCTGCCCGCCGCCGGAAGCATGCCCGCCAGTTCACCGTAACACAGCCCGGCAAAGGCGCAGGCTATGGCGGCCAAAGCGAAGGAAATGATGACCGCAGGCCCGGCATTGCTGCCTGCCGCGATCCCTGTCAGCGAGAACAGCCCCGCGCCGATCGTGGCCCCCACGCCAAGGGCCATGAGGCTGGCGGGGCCAAGCACGCGCTTCAGACCCGCATCATCCGTGGGCGCGCCCACCGGCAACCTGCGCAGCCATGCGCGCAGAAGGCCCGCTCTCCTGTTCGTGTTCATGCTGCCCTCTTTGGGGATGGGGGGAAAACAGCTTCGGTCAAATCGGGCGGTCTCCGTCATTTTGGCGTTGTCTAAACGCCCCTATATGGCGCACATAGCAGGCCTGTCCCCATACGTGTCATATCCGCGTCATTACCCGGAAAAGACAGTTGATCCAAGGAATGGAGAATCATAACGGTGCCGGACCCTATCAGCCAGACTGACCTGAAACAGTTTTTCCGCGCCCCGCTGACGGAAGCGGACCCGGATGTTGCTGCGATCATTGGCGCGGAACTGGAACGCCAGCGCGACGGTATTGAACTGATTGCGAGCGAGAACATGGTGTCGGCCGCGGTGATGGCGGCGCAGG
>NZ_JBGLOV010000015.1:0-67817 GCF_041402665.1 Komagataeibacter sp. SM21 | reverse complement strand
GGGCGGAATGTGCGGGAATGGTTTGCAGCCCGCAACCAGTTCGCCATAATGTTCGAAGGGCGCTTCGCCGCTTGAGTATCTGAAAACCCATGGACCAGATCAGATACACAGACTTCAGGACACTCCCGCAAGCGATACAGAATACCTCGTACGTCGAAGGACGGAGCGCTCGTCTGCTTTGTCTTGGTCCGAGGCTTTGGAAGGTCTGCCGCAGGTTTTGCACTCCTGTGGCTCAGAATCAGCAGCAAGCTTTCCATGCGGCGATCACAGGCCATGATCCGTTCCTGATAAATGTCATAAAGTTCCAGTGCCTGCGTCAAAGCGAATACATGTTCATCTCTATAATTGCCCATCAGGGCGGCCGATATCACTTCTGCCGATGAGCAGCATCTGACATCGCGGTTAGCAGCCAGGGTCTCTGGATCACGTTCACCGCCAACAATGGCCCGGATAATCTGCATGCCTGTGACGCCAGTGATATCGGAGACCACGTGATGGAGTTGCAGGTTCATTTCCATCAGGGCTTTCTGCATGTGCTGGATATGTCCCGCAGCATACTCAACCAGACGTTCACGTTGACGCAGATAGGCCCGCAAAGCAGCAATATCGGCATGAGGCCGAAAGCTTCCACGCAGCAAACCATAGGAATGAAGTTGCTGGAGCCATCCGGCATCACTCACATCCGTCTTGCGACCGGGTACATTCTTGGCGTAGCGCGCGTTCACCAGAATGACGTCAAAACCATGTTGCTCAAGGATTTCATAAACCGGGATCCAATAGACGCCTGTAGATTCCATGGCGACACTGGTGACTTTGCAAGCCTTGAACCATTCAGCTAAAGCGTGAAGGTCCGAGGTAAATGTGCCAAAGGACCGGATTGGGTCCTTCGTAGCCTCAGGGGACACCGCCGCCATATGCATCCGTGATCCAATATCGATTGCAGCGGCTCCCTGAATATGGCGTGTGAGATCAAAGGACGCTTTTGCAGATTTTCGAGGCATCGGAACATCTCCACACAGTGTGCTGGAGGAGGGTGTGGAACATGCCTATCAATCATCTTCCTAACCGGGATCACCGCAAGGCGGTGTCACCATTCTCAAGTTCGCACAGTTCCATGGACCACGTTTTTTAACGGGGACGAACCCGCCAATAAGCAAACGGCCGCTACCCTCCTGTCCGGCACGATAGCATGGCCTGTTTCTATGCCGCACAGGCGGACAAACGTCCGGGATCGTTTTTTAATATTTCCCTCTCCTCCCGCAGGACACGGTTTTCCAGGCGAAGACGCTCATTCTCCCGGACGAGGTCCGTCGACGCTTCAGGCGCTGTCAGATCAGTCGACCGATACTGCGAAATCCAGTGGCTCAGCGTTGATTTGCCAATCCCCAGATCCACCGCAACCCGTGTCCTGGACAAACCGCTGCTCAGCGCGATCCTGACCGCCTCGCGGCGAAACTCTTCTGTCTGCTTCAATGCCATGGTCTCATGCCTTTCCTGTTGAAAGGTTTAAACGCTCAGTCAACCGGCACAAAACCGTCACAAGTCCACATGACCTCGCGCACGTTTACGGTCCGCTTGTTGCCGCCCCGCTTGGCGTGGGGGATCATCGTCTCGACCAGTGACCATTCTTCGTCAGTCAGGTCGCTGGGATAGCAGAGTTTACTGCGGTCATACCGGACGCGATTTTCACTGGTCCACATCGGGTGGCCTCTCCAAATCGGCACTGCCAACAGGGAATCATAAATGTTTCCAAATATTCAAGAAGATCTTGAACGGACACTAAGAAAGATGCTATAATGAACGCGATAACATTTCATAGGACTATGATCCGTGTCGATAGAAAATTTGAATGTAGAATTGAGTAAGTTAATTCAGGATTTACGAGTGCGTGTTTTTGGAAAAAAACCTAATCTGTCAGACATTGATCCGAATTTTGGCCGACAAGATTTTAAAAAACATGGTGTTGATTACTCTATACCAAAAAAATATAAAAGACATCTGATTATTCCGGTTCATCCTCCTAGATTTGCATATTTGGTAAATGCATTTTGCAATGTAGATAAAAAAAAATCAGATGATGTTCTGCTTACAATAGTATTAACATCAGATGTTGAATGTAAAATGTTTGAGAATTACCTTGAGATGTCAGGGTATAAATTTCCTATCCCAATCGAGGCGATTTCTGCGCTGGGGATATGTGAGCAGTTTTCATTACCGAGTATAGTTCAGTGTATCAGAGAGAATAAAAATAATGGGATCGTCAATTTTAAGAAAATGGTTGCCATATACCGGGCGCTCTGTTTGGGTGTGGAAGAAATAACTTGTATTGATTCCGATGTGCTGTTTATGGATCATCCGTCCAAGATGTTTGACAGATTGCAGCATAATTTTATGAAGAAAGAAGTTCTGGCCGGTCATTCAGGAATGGCCGCAAATATCGTAAAAGAAACAGCCAATTTCTTTCCTCTTGAGGATGAGAAAAAAATCCTTGGTATAATGAATGATGGTAAACTGTATAGTTGGTTTTTCGATGCGCCGTATTATCCCCGCAAAGCGACCATAGGATGGTTTGCGCAGTTTATCATGCATTTCGGTAGCGTGGAAAATGCGTTCTATCATCTCAAATGGGGTACATTTGAGCATATGATATTCCAGTTTTACTGCCTACTATATGAAGATTTTAAGGTGGTTGATATACGACCGTTTACCGGAGATCGTGTTCCCGATGAACTGTGGTTGTCTGAAGTTTACGATGTTATTGACAGAACTGGGTATCATCCTACCTGGTCCAATCTTGGCGGGTTAATCAGCTATATCAATGAAGAGCAGAAGGCTCGTGCTAAGCAGGAATTTGAAGTGGCTATTCATGTCGACCGTGTTCCGGCACGACTGGACTGGTAATATTCATCTATACAAAATAACGGTTTTGTTGCGTAAATGGTTGTAGGGGAGATTCACGGAATGAAGCTCGTCTGGTAACGGTCGGTCATGAGCAAACCGCAGCCTACCCAATACCGGACGACGAACTAGTGTCCTGATTCTGAAGTTTCACTGATTTTGATAGTACGGAGGCAGAATCGCTTGACGGCCTGCAGGATGTCGTCGGCGGACCTGGTCCATTTGAAGGGCCTGGGCTGTTCGTTATGGACAGCAATGAAAGCCCTGATGTCGGACTCCAGGGCTTCGGTCGAACGGTGGATGCCGCGCCTGATCTGCTTTTCAGTGATGGGAGCGAAAAACCGCTCCACCTGATTGATCCATGAGGCTCCGGTCGGCGTAAAATGAACGTGCCAGCGCGGGCGCCTGGCCAACCAGTCACGGATCAGCTTCGTCTTGTGGGTGGCATAGTTATCCATCACCAGATGGATATCGAGGTCAGTCGGCACATTGGTTTCGATCTGATCGAGGAATTTGCGGAATTCCGTGGATCGGTGCTTCGGGTAACACTTTCCAATAATGGTGCCGGTGGCAATGTCGAGAGCTGCGAACAGCGAGGTCGTGCCGTGGCGGGTATAGTCATGTGTCCGCCGCTCGACCTGTCCGGGCCGCATCGGGAGCATGGGCTGGCTGCGATCCAGCGCCTGGATCGGGACTGTCAGGAATTTCGTGTAAGAGGCGTTGTTCACGTTATTGATCAGACGGTGGCGCGGGCGAAGCGGTCACCGAAGAGAATGGCGAACTGGGCCTTTGCCATGGACCATTCCCTTGGGGGCATGATCCATTCTTTCTCGGCTCGATTCAAGGCCAGAAAGAGGAGCTTGAGGGCCGCATCGTCATTGGGGAAATGCCCTCTGGCCCGGACGGCCCGCCTGAGCTTGGCGTTCAGCGCTTCTATGGCATTGGTCGTATAGACCAGTTTCCGGACGTCGGCAGGGAAGGCGTAGAAGGGAATGACCTCCTCCCAGGACTGGACGATCGCTGCGTATTTCCGACCCCAGGGGCTTTCGGCAAAGGCAGCCAGAGCGGTTTTTCCAGTCTCGGCGTCCACCGCCCGGTAGATATCCTTCAGAGCCGTGGCCACGGATTTGCGGTCTTTCCAGGCGACGAAATCCAACGAATGGCGCAGCAGATGAACGATGCAGGTCTGCACAAGGGCTTCGGGAAAAACCGCGCGGATGGCGTCGGGAAAGCCCTTGAGCCCATCAACCACGGCCAGCAGGATATCCTCGACACCACGATGGCGTAGCTCGTTCATGACACGGAGCCAGAATCTGGCGCCCTCGTTCTGCTCGATCCACAGGCCGAGGACCTCCTTCGTGCCGTCGGCGCGTATGCCCAGGGCGATATGCACCGCCTTGTTGCGCACCATGCCTTCGTCACGGATCTTCACCCGCAGGGCATCGAAGAACACCACCGGATAGACTACCTCCAGCGGCCGGTTCTGCCAGGCTGCCACTTCGTCCAGAACGGCGTCGGTGATGACGCTGATCAGGTCCGGCGAAGCTTCCATCCCATAGATTTCAAGCAGATGGCCCTGTATCTCACGTACGCTCATCCCACGCGCATACATCGAGATGATCCGATCGTCGAAGCCGGGAAACCGCCGCCGATAGCGGGCGATCAGTTGCGGATCGAACGTTCCCGCCCGATCACGGGGGATGTCCAGCCGTACCCGACCGGCATCCGTCAGCACCGTCTTCTGCCCATAGCCATTGCGACAGTTCGGGCGACCAGCCACAGCCTCGCCGTCCAGATGCTGGTCCAGTTCTGCGTTGAGCAACCGCTCCGCCAGGGCTTTCTTCATATCGCCCAGAAGGGCATCTGCGTCTGACATCGTGCGGACCACGCGGCCAGCCAGAACCTGGTCCAGAACATCGTCAGGGATGATGGGTTTCTTGCGTCGGGCCATGATGCTGCTCCTTCTTTCGCATCAAACGCCCAAACACGAAATTTAGGATAGGCCCCGGCCTTGTTCTGGAGCGCGATGTCGGCGATCCGCGCCGGCAGGGTGAAGACGACATGGAAATACCCGACCGGCAGCAGATCGGCCTCCCGCTCGGCCAGCCATGTCCGCGCGGCGTTTCCCTGACAGCGCGGACAATGACGGTTGCGGCAGCTGTTATAGGCGATCCGCCAGTGTCCACAGTCCCCGCAGGCCGCGACATGACCACCAAGGGCCGCCGTGCGGCAGTGTTCGATCGCCGACATGACCTTGAGCTGCTGCAGGGGGAGACGGCCGGCATGGGCTGACCGCCAGGCAGGGCCGGCAGCCCGGAAGATGTCCCCCAGTTCGAGGGAGGCGGACATGACCGCCCCCGCCCGGGGATCAGCCGTCGGGCCTCGCCTGCGTTGTCGTCAGCATGCCCAGTCTGTCGAGCGGACTGATGACGGCCCGCACGGTCCGGGTCGCAACTTTTGTATAAAGGGCCGTGGTCTCCAGACGGGAATGACCCAGCAGAACCTGGATCACGCGGACATCGACACCATCCTCCAGCAGGTGCGTGGCAAAGCTGTGCCGCAGGGTATGAGGCCCCACACGTCTGGTGATCGAAGCAGTCCGCGCGGCATCGACAACCACGCGATGGAGCTGCCGTGTGCTGATGGGCCTCATGGTGTCCTGCCCGGGAAAAAGCCAGCCATCGGAATGCATCACGCCCTGCTGGCGTCCGGCCTTCCACCACTCCCGCAGCAGGGGCAGAAGGTCTGCCGGAAGCATGGCGTTGCGATATCGTCCCCCTTTGCCCCGTTCGACCCTGAGCAGCATGCGCTCGCTGTCGATATCGCTGATCTTGAGAGCTGCGACCTCGGCCACCCGCAGGCCTGCCCCATAGGCGACCGAAAGGGCGGCCTGATGCTTGAGGCATACGGTCGCGTTGAGCAGCCGGGCAACCTCATCGCGGCTCAGCACCACGAGCAGGTTGCGGGGCTGCGCCACCCGGACCAGCCTGCGTGCAAGGTCGGGACGGTCGAGTGTCTGGGTGAAGAAAAACCGCAGCGCCGACACGATGGCGTTCATGGTCGGTGTCGGCATGCCAGCCGCGTTCTGCTCAATCTGGAACTGGCGCACATCCTCAGCTGTTGCCGTGTGGGGTGAGCGGCCCAGAAACGTGGCGAAACGGCCGACATCGCGAAGGTAATTGCGCTGTGTCTCCCGGGAGAACCGCCGCACCGCCATGTCATCAAGCAGGCGCTGGCGAAGGGGACTGATTGCAGCAATGCACAGGGACTCTGTCATCATCCGGCTCCTTCTGGTAGGAAGAAGCCAGAGTGCTTGGCTCGATCAGGACAGTTCCAAATAAAACAGATCGCTCACGCCGTGGTGACAGACCTCCACATCGCACCAATCCCGCGCAGCGGGTTCGTTCTACCCCCCATTGCCGTCGTTTTCTGCCGGGAAAAGGCTGCGGATTTTGGGCGAGGCTGGGGCCTTCAGAGTCAGAGGGCTGCGCGGATTTTCGTGACGGGTTGAGAGGGTGGGAGAGAGTCTCCTGTCTGCCCGTCATGGAGTTTTTCGCCATGGCGACCGCTATTCCCAAAATCACCCTGAGTTCCTCCCGTGACATCCCGTTCAACCGGCTGGTGCTGTCCCAGTCCAACGTCCGGCGTGTAAAGTCCGGCCTGTCGATCGAGGAACTGGCCCGTGACATCGAACGCCGCGGGCTGCTGCAGAGCCTGAATGTCCGTCCCGTGCTTGATGGTGAAGGGGCCGAGACCGGCACATACGAAGTCCCTGCCGGCGGACGACGCTTCCGTGCCCTCGAACTGCTGGTGAAGCAGAAGAAACTGGCGAAGATCGCCCCCGTACCCTGCGTGGTGCGCGAGGCCGGATCGGCCATCCTTGCCGAGGATGATTCCCTGGCCGAGAACGTCCAGCGCGTGGCCCTGCATCCGCTGGATCAGTTTCGCGCCTTCCGTGACATGCTGGAAAAAGGCATGTCCGAGGAGGAAATCGCCGCCGCGTTCTTTGTCGCACCCGCTGTGGTCAAGCAGCGGCTGCGCCTCATGACCGTGTCGGACAAGCTGCTTGAGATATACGAGCAGGACGGTATGCGACTGGAGCAACTGATGGCCTTTTCCATCAGTGACGACCATGTCCGGCAGGAACAGGTCTGGGAGATCGTGGCCCAGAGCCATAATCGCGAACCCTACGTCATCCGCCGCATGCTGACGGAAAAGACCGTGCGGGCTTCGGACGCGCGTGCCCGTTTCGTTGGGCTGGAGGCCTATATCGTAGCGGGTGGCCACGTCATGCGCGACCTGTTCGAAGCCGATGACGGCGGCTGGCTGCAGAATCCGGCCATTCTGGACCGGCTGGTCATGGAAAAGCTGCACGAGGCGGCTGAACAGGTCCGCGCCGAGGGCTGGAAGTGGGTCGAAACCGCCCTGTCATTCCCATGGGGCCACACACGGCAGTTCGCTGAGATCGACGGCACGGAAGTACCGCTGTCCGATGAGGAGACTGCCCGGCTTGCAGCCCTGCGCGCCGAGCAGGAAAGCATCGAGGCTGAATACGCCCAGGCTGATGAATATCCGGACGAGGTCGATGCACGGCTGGGCGAGATCGAACAGGCCATCCTTGCCCTGGAGGAACGGCCTCTGGCGTTCGATCCTGCTGACATGGCGCGGGCCGGCGCGTTCGTCAGCCTCGCCAGTGATGGCACGTTGCAGGTGGAGCGGGGGTTCGTGCTGCCCGAGGATATGCCGGCCGAGCCGGAAGAGACCGATGATGCGGGCAACGCCGATCAATACAATTGCCCTGCGTATGATGGGCGGGATGAACGTCTTGCTGGTTATGGGGGCGATGAGGGCGGTGAGGGCGATACTACCGCTCCCGACGTTGAACCCGAAGAAGAAGACGGGATCAAGTCGCTGCCTGATCGGCTTCTCACCGAACTGACAGCGTGGCGCACGCTGGCCCTGCGGGACGCGTTTGCCAGTAACCCGCACATCGCGCTGACCGAACTGCTGCATACGCTGGTGCGCGATGTGTACTGGCAGACACCGGGTGCCGACTGCCTGGAAGCCTATGTCCGGGAAATCTCACTGTCCGTCCATTCACCCGACATGCCGGGTAGTGTGCCCGCCCATGCTATGCGCCAGCGCAACGAGGGCTGGAAGCACGATCTGCCGGAAGACGAGGACGCGCTGTGGCGCTGGATCGACGGGCTGGACGACACCAGCCGCATGGCATTGCTGGCGCACTGCCTGTCCTTCGGCGTCAACGCCTTGCATGAATCGTCCCATGGTCCGTCTCTGGCACGCAGCGTCAGGGAGCGGCTGGTCCGCGCCGACCGGCTTGCCGCTGCGCTCAGGCTTGACCTGGTCGAGGCGGGCTGGCAGCCGACCGTCGAGAACTATCTTGGCCGGGTGACCAAGGCCCGTATCCTGCAGGCGGTGCGAGAGGCACGTGGCGATGAGGCGGCTGACCGCATCGCCCACCTGAAGAAGCCCGACATGGCGCGTGAGGCCGAGCGGTTGCTTGATGGTTCGGGCTGGCTGCCCGAGGCGTTACGGACCGTGGGACTGGTAGATCCTGCACAGGTTGAAACGGTGACGTCAGGCGGGGATATGGAGGCCATCGCCGCCGAGTGACGCAATGAGTTTTGGAACTTTGAGACAGCGGCTTCCGGTGCCCGGAAGCCGCTTTTTTTCATGTCTAGTGCCCCGGAAAGAGGGAGAGGTCGGCTTCGCCTTGGGTGCCGAATAACCGGCATCAGAGGAGAGTTTTCCATGACCACAACCACCATCCTGCCCCCTGCGTCCCGTGGCACCGCGTCCGGCGGCTTCAGGATCGATCCTTCGCGGGGGGAGCGTAGTTCCCGCGTCTCGTCTGAATGGTTTTCCCGTCCCGATGACGAGCGGTATCTCTCGCTGTCCGATCTGCACGCCGCCACACTTGCCCGTGCCGAGCGCGCCACCGCCCGCACCGTTGAGAGCCGCGCCATCCGTGTGAAAGCATCGCGCGACAATGCCGAACGCCTCACCCTGACTGTGCCGGGGCAGCATGAGCCGATTGCCCCCACGCACTGGTCGTTCGGCCAGATGTGCAGTCTGGTCAGCGCGCCGTCGTCGTACCTGCGTAACCTTCCGGCTCCGCTGGCGGCGATCAATCTCCAGCACGGCCTGCTGTCACACCGGGCCGAACTGGTGAAAACGCTGGAGACCGAAGATGGCCGCGTCGAACTGCGTGCCGTGACCGGCCCCGATTACGGCCGCATCTGGGACCATGAATTGGTGGGCGCGGTGCGCAAAATCGCTGGTGACGGCACAGGCGATACCAACTGGAAGGTGCCGGGCGTCATCGACTGGACCACTATGACCCATAATCCGTACGTGGACATCACGAAGGAGACCACGACGCTGTATGCGTCGGACAGGGATGTCTTCCTGTTTCTCGTGGACGACACACACCCGATTGAGGCCGGACGCCTGCCCAATGGTGACCCCGATCTCTATTTTCGGGGTTTCTATGCCTGGAATTCGGAAGTCGGCAGTAAAAGTCTCGGTATTGCGTCTTTTTACCTGCGCGGAGTGTGTCAAAACCGTATGTTGTACGGTATCGAAAATTTCGAACAGATCACGATCCGGCATAGCAAGTTCGCCGCCTCGCGTTTCGTGCATCAGGCGACACCGGCCCTGCGAAATTTCGCCACGGCCAGTCCGGCGTCGTTCGTCTCCGGCATTCAGGCCTCGCGTCGGGCGCTGGTGGCCAGAACCGATGACGATCGGGAAAGTTTCCTGCGTCGTCGCGGGTTCTCGAAACCGGAAACCGCGAAGATTATCGAAACGGTGCTGCACGAAGAGGGTCGCAAGCCCGAGAGCGTGTTCGATTTCGTGCAGGGGATCACGGCTCTGGCGCGGACGAAGACCAACCAGGACACGCGGCTGGATCTTGAGGGCAGGGTACGCAAGCTGATGGAGAAGGTCGGATGAACGCGTCCATCATCAGACGCCGGCGTGCTGGGGAGGGGGCGGCGGACGAGGTCCGCCGCCTTCTGCCTGTCGTCAGGTCAGTCGTTCAGGCTGTCCTTGAGCGCCTTGGCGGGCGTGAAGGCCAGCTTGCGCGAGGCCGCGATCTGGATGGTCGCACCGGTGGCCGGGTTGCGGCCTTCGCGGGCGGCGACTTCCCGGACCTTGAACTTGCCGAAGTTCGGCAGGGTGATTTCATCACCGGCCCTGGCGGCAGCAGTCATGGTCTCGATCAGGGCGTCCAGCACCTTGCGGGTATCGGTCTTGCTCGTGTCGGTGGTGGTGGCGATATGATCGACCAGATCGGCAATCTTCATGAAAATATCCTTTTGCATTCGGGCCTGTGCCCGTTGCCTCTGCCGTTACGGGGGAATCATGGCGGCATCAAGCCCGCAGGGAGGGGGAAATGACAGATGCGCAGTCATGGGATGCGGGCGATCTGGCCCGCCGTCTGGCCGAGAACGCCGAGGCAGTCTGTCGTCATTACCTCTCTGCCGGGCGGCGGCATGGTAATTACTGGCTGGTCGGCGACGTGCGCAATACACCGGGACGGTCGCTCTATGTGCGCCTGCATGGTCCCTCGGAAGGGCGCGGAGCCGCCGGGCGCTGGACGGATGCCAGCACGGGTGAATTCGGGGATCTGCTCGATCTGATCCGTGAAACCCTCGGTCTTGTCGATTTTCGTGATGTTGCTGACGAGGCACGCTGCTTTCTGGCCCTGCCGCATCCCGAACCGGCCCGTGCGGGGGATCGCCTGCGGACGGGCTCATCGCATCGGCCCGAGACGGAAGGCAGCAACATGGACGCCGCGCGCCGCCTGTGGGATGCCAGCCGTTTCCTGTCCGGCGTCGCGGAAATCTATCTGCGGGGCCGCGATCTGGCCAATCGCTCAGGTCTGGCCGCATTGCGTTTCCACCCCGACTGCTACTATCGCGCCGATGCTGACAGCCCGACCGAGACCTGGCCCGCGCTGATCGCCGGCGTCACCGACCTTGATGGTCGCGTTACCGGCGTGCATCGCACCTGGCTGGCGCGCGACGGACGCGGCAAGGCCCTTGTCGAAATCCCCCGTCGGGCGATGGGCGACCTTGCTTGGCCATGCCGTGCGCTTTGGCGCGGTGTCCGACGTTCTGGCGGCAGGCGAGGGGATCGAGACGGTGCTGTCGCTCCACGAAGTCATGCCCGCTCTGCCGCTGGCCGCCTGCCTGTCCTCGGCGCATCTCGCCGCCATGGTGTTTCCGCCCACACTGCGTCGCCTTTACGTGCTGCGTGACGACGATCCGGCCGGAGACCACGCGGTAGCGACCCTGATGGCCCGGACGCAGGAGGCGGGGATCGACTGTCTTGTGTTGTCATCGCGTCTGGCGGATTTCAACGATGATCTCCGCTATCTCGGGCGTGGCGCGATGCGGGCGATCCTGCATCCCCAGCTTGCCCCGCAGGACGTGGCGCGGTTTTTGCAACCCGTCGCGCACTGAGGCGGGCCGGGAAGGGGGTGTGAGGGTCATCGTCTTTCCCTGCCGTGCGGAGGGCTGTCCCGTTTCCGGATAGGGCGCGCCCGCGGCCTTTCTGGAAGGGGAGCGGGCGTCAGCCAGGCCGGGCCTGCAATGGCGGAGCCGGCTATTTTCCGCCGCGCGGGACTGCGTCCGCGCTTTGCATCGCGAAGCAAAATAGCCGTCTCCCTGCCACCCTCCACTGCGTTCCGGCCGCGCGCTGCGCGGTTCCGGCCCGGCCTTCGTCTGCCGCTATCCGCCCCCGGAAAGGCCGCGAGGGGCGCGGCCAGAACCGGAGGACAGACCCATGACCCGCACACAGGACGATTTCGAACCTGCACACGCCACCTCTTCCACCGCCCATGTGCTGGCCGAACTCCAGCTTTACGGCCACCGTCCCTTCGAGGATGAGCCGGATCCGCGGCCCTTGCCCGACGCCAGCCAGATCGAGGGTGCGGTTGCCGATATCTTCGACGCCCTGTCCGCCACGCTGACCGACACACGGCTGGAACCCGATCTCGAACCGCTGCTCTGGTCCACCGTCAACGTCTTTCACCGCATGGTCGGGCAGGTGGAGCGTGATCTCGACCGCAACGAGGCGGCGCAGAAACGCAGCCAGCAGGAACAGGATGGCAGCGAGATCCGCTCGGTGGAACTGGAACGCCTCATCGCCGAGGGCCTGACCCTGCTGGAACGACGCAACGCGTATGAGATCTTCCGCGACCTCGCCTGCGACCAGTTCGAACGCCTGACGATGTCGCCCTGGCGGCCACGCTCCGGCTCGCTGGTCAGCCGCAGCACCCTGACGGCCTCAATGATCGACAGCCGTGATTTCCTCAACGCCCGCAGGAAGGCCGAGACCGAACTGCTGGTGCCCCCCGGACCAAAGGTCGCGGTCACCGGTGGGCTCGATTACGAGGACCATCACCTGATCTGGAACCGGCTCGACAAGGTGCACGAGAAGCACCCCGATATGGTGCTGCTGCATGGGGGCTCGCCGAAGGGCGCGGAATTCATCGCCTCCCGCTGGGCCGATCATCGCGAAATTCCACAGATTGCCTTCAAGCCCGACTGGAACCGGCACGGCAAGGCCGCCCCGTTCCGGCGTAACGACGCCCTGCTGAAAGTCCTGCCCGTCGGGGTCATGGTGTTTCCGGGATCGGGCATTCAGGACAATCTGGCCGACAAGGCCAAACAGATGGGTATCCCGGTCTGGCGGTTCCGCAGGGAGGCTGGCGCGTGAGCGCCAGTTTTCCTATCGAACATAACGGCATGATTGCGGGTTGCGGGTAACCGACTGGCCAGACAAACATGTCGGGCTTCCCGGTTCCAGCGCGTCCGATGCGCTGCAACGTGCCCATCCGTGCCCGGAAGGCCCCACCCGGAGAGATCGGGTATGGGGCGTGACTTCTCGTCCCATTCCAACTGCGAGGACGATGGATGAGGGAGCGGTGGCCCCCTTCCTCGTCGGTGAACAGGTCGAAACAGTAGTGGCGAAGGAGGGATCGTCCAGCGGGCAACCGGCTGGCCCGCCTTCGTTGGAACGACGGGTCCAGAGGATGCGGCCCGAACCGTTCGCGGCAGGGACGCGGCAGTCGGGGGCGGGTGTCAGGCCGCGATCCGCGCCACCAGCACGTGAGACGGTCGCACCGGGCAATGAGGATTTCGTCCTGTGTCGCACGTTCCCCACCTGTCGGACCGGTCATGCCGGCATCGTCTCTCCAAGGGCTGGCGGGTCCGCACACCATGGCCTCTGTCGGATGGCTGATCTAGCCGAAGACCGGCTGCGCCTCGATCGGCTGGCCGCAACGGCGTGCCAGAACTTTCTTCCCCTGACGGCTGCGCCGTCATTCCTCGCGAAATAAGAAAGTTCCGGCCCTGCCGTCCTCCGCTGCGCTGCGGCCCTGAAGGGTGCTCTGCCGCTCGCCTCCGGCTGGTCGATCGCCATCGAGGCCACGGTGGTCGCGGCCCGATAACAGCATGGAGATACGACAATGGCTAACATCGGTTCCTTCAAGAAGGTGGGCGAAGGCTTCGAAGGCGAAATCGTCACCCTGGCCCTGCAGGCCCGCAACGTCCGCCTGGTGGCCGAAACCAACCGCGCCAACGACAACGCCCCCAACTACCGCGTCTATCTCGGACGGATTGACCTCGGTGCGGCCTGGACCCGCCGCTCCAGCGAAGGCCGCACCTATCTGAGCCTGAAGCTGGACGATCCCTCTTTCGCCGCCCCGATCTTCGCCAACCTGTTCACCGACGAGGAAGGGGAAGGCTACTCCCTCATCTGGACCCGGCCCCGCAGCCGGAACGGGGACTGAAGCTTCCACGATAACCCCGCCCGGTCTCCCCGGGCGGAGCCTTCCGGGCTTTCATTTTCCCACGTGCTTTTCCGGGGCGCGGGCGGCAGCGCTGGTCGCCCGACGTGAGACGCAGGAGGAACACGAGGCTTTCCCTCAGCCTTCCCATTGTACCATGCGCGAGGGCGAACCGCGTCAAGGACGCGTGGTCCCCCCAATTTTGCCCGACGCACCCTTCGGGCGCACCGAACAAAATCGGCTCCCCCACGCGCCGGCGAGCCGGTCGCCTGCGGCGATCCCTGACCCGGTCCGCCCCGGCATGAGCCGTCCGTCCTGTCTTCGAGAAACGAAAGGAGCAGGACGATGACCACGCTACACGACCACATCCAGATGCTGCGCGCCGAACTGACCAGCTTTCACCTGAGCCGCCGCGAGCGCCGGCAGATCGAGCGCGAACTCAAAGAGGCGCTTGTGCGACGCGATGCGGAGCCCCCCGCCTGACGGGGGGACCTTGCTCTTGCGCCCCTTTTGTGGTCAGCCCGGATTTCAACGCTCACGATACCGTCAGGGTGCCCTTGTCAATGAGGATAGTGCCGCATTTTTCCAATGCGCGTGTCAGAAAAGGAAATGTCCCCGGGAAACCGCGGAATCAAAAGCAGTCTTGTAAAAACACACATGTGCCTGCCCCGGGATGCTGCCTGTGTTGCTGTCAGGACGTTACGGTAACGCATCATAAAGAAGGGCGGTGCCCTCTCCACGGTATCTATGCCCGGTCCTTGCCATCCCCGTAGTGCTGGTCGGGAATGGGAGAGAACTGCCATGGACAGCCATCCTGACTGGTACGATCCACGTTTCCGCGCCCATCTGCAGCATCTCGACGCGCCCGGACTGGCGCATGAATTACTGCGCCGGATTCCTGCCTATGTCACCGGGTACCGCGCCCTTGGGCACCAGCCGGAGACCCCGGAGAGCATGCGGCTCCATCATGAACAGGCCGGGCAGTTTGCTCGCCACTGGGGGTTATCCTGTACCGGCTGATCCGGATATCCCCGCATGGATCAAACCGGCACTCTGGACTTCCGAAGTTTATCCAGGCGTCACAATGCTGGTCGAAGTCCCCCAGGGCTTTGACGCCTGGCATATGCCCCCTACCTTTCCTGACGCCACGACCGCGACAGGGCCGGGGTGGGAGGGAACTGCCTATACCCTTCGGCATGGCGACACCCTTTTTCGTGTCGAGATCCGCAATGCGGGCGCCCGGCAACGCGCGGCGGCCCTGATCCCGCTCGATGGGGGAGAGGAACTGCGGATTGCGGAATTACGGCGGTTTATCCGGTATCTGTCCGGATTGCCTGTTCCGCCACTATCGCGGGCATTGGGGTTGCCGCTTTACCGTGCGCGATTCATCGCTGACGCCATCTGCGCCTATGCCGGACGGCGGGCCGGCGCCTCCCAGCGCGAGATTGGCGCGGTTCTCGACCCGTCCGTGCGGCAGATGAATGCACGTCAGTGGGATACGTCCTCTCAGCGCGGGCGTATAGGACGCCTGCTTCGCAAGGCGACGCATCTGGCGGATGAGCGCAAATATCTGACCCTTCTGAGACCCTCCCGTTTCCGACTCTCCCCCTGAAGGGGCTTTCCTGTGGCATCCCGGCCTGAACCGTTCGCGCATAGACGCCGGTGGTTTGCGTACGTCCCCGGCATGACAATTTCCGTCCACGCTGCGCCCTGTTACGCCCCAACCGACGGAGGCCCGCATGACGCCGTCACATTCGCGTCAGGATAATTTTCTCGACGAGCAACTGCTTACCACACCGCAGGCCGCCCATCGGCTGAACATCTCCCCACGGACGCTGGAACGGTACCGCTGCCGTGGCAGCGGCCCGGTTTTCCGCAAGATGGGCGGTCGGGTTCTCTACCATGTCGATGATATCCGCTACTGGATCGAGAACGTCGCCTGCAAATCGACATCCGAGGATTCTTATGAAAAAGCCCGTGTGATCGGAAGCCGCAGGCAGGGGTGCAGGCCATGAACGCGCATCCGGACGGCGGGGTTCTTTCCCCCTGCCTGCTGATCGATCTCATGTCATGGCCTTTCTTCAGTCTGGCCAAATCACCCCGCCATGTGCCGGTCCGTTTCGCCATGGGCCGCGTCACAGTGCAGGTGTCAGGACGCGATGATGGTCCGATGGCAACCATCTGGGATGCCGATATCCTGATCTGGGCTGTCTCCCGTCTTGTGGCCGCGCGCAGGCGGGGCGTGCCGGTTTCACCACGCGTGCATGGCAGCATGGGCGAGGTGCTGCGTTTCATCGGGCGTGACCCGGGTGCAATCCGCTATGACCGGCTTCGCGCATCGCTGGACCGGTTGCACGAAACACGGGTCACGACATCACTGCGCCAGACCCGCGAGGGGGCGCAGGGGTTTTCCTGGCTCGTTGCCTGGCAGGAGCGACGGGGCGAACTCGATCTCATCCTGCCGCAATGGGTGTGCGATGCAGCCGGGCGCCGGGGCGTGCTCACGCTCGATCCCCGCTACTTTGCCCTGACCGGGGGCTTCGAGCGCTGGCTCTATCTGCTCGTCCGCCGACATGCCGGGCAGCAGTCAGGCGGGTGGGCGTTCGACCTGCCCCATCTTTACCGGAAATCCGCATCCCGTTCTCCCTTTCCCCGGTTCGTGTTCGAGATCCGTCGCCTGGTTGCCGCTGACAACCTGCCCGGATACCGGCTGCGTCTCGAAGTGGATACCAGCAATGTGCCGGTGCTCCGCTTCTCTCCTGATCCTGGCAAGGAACCTTATCCACAGGACTCTGTGGATAACTATGTGGAGGACTCCTGATGTCAAACGACCTATCAGGAATCGGTTTCCCGACCTATCAGGAATGGGAATTTCCGATAACTAATTGTAATAAAACAACAAAAACGCGCTCTCTAAAAGTACTAAATAGTACAACTATTCTGTACTTGTATACCGCACGAGAGCGCGCGCGTAAGTCTTCGACTATCACGAAAACAGTCGTTTCCATACTGACATTTTCCGACAGTTTTACGCAGGAGCCTGAGTTTTTGCGACCAGGCACCCTGCTCGGGAAGCAATCCATCCCGATGCGCCTGTCCTGTCGGCAGTCCGCCACCACCATCGTACCATTTCCAGCCGGAGAACGCGCATGACGCATGCATCCCGCGAGGTGCTGACGCATCTCGAACTGACCTGGCTTGAGAAGCGCATCGAACAGTGGCTGCGCTTCGGGCACGCTCTGGAAACACACCCGATCGATCGCTATCGCCGTCGTCTGAGTTTTGCGCCCGGTGCGGTCTTCGCGCTGTTGCGCTGGACGCAGGCGGATTGCGGGACGACGACCTGCTGCATCGACATCATCAGGGCGCCGCTGGCGGGCGAGCCGCGCGAACGCCTGCCATTCGTGCCCACGGGTGCGCAGCGTCTGGTGGTGTTCACGGGCTGGCCGCAGGTTCGTGACGTGCTGTCTGTAATCGAGCGACTGGAACGGCAGGGCGTCAATCCCGTCGATGTTGATCCGGAATACTGGCGACATCTCGGGCGGTCACGACCAGATGGTCTGGATATTCCCCGCTATTCCGCGACCCGACACGCCGCGTGGCAGCGCAGGAGGACCGTGCCATGACACGTCGGGGCTGGTTCTTCACCACGTATTTCGCAGTAATTGGCGTCGGCCTGTCGATGGTCCTGCATCCAAAGCCGCGCCTGATCTGGAACGCCACGGCCAGTGTGCCGGTGGGGCTGTATCGCCTGCACCCGGAACGGGCTCCGCATGTCGGGGACCTGGTCGCACTCCGCCTGCCCGAAGGTGATGCGAACATGCTGGCCCGTGGCGGGTATCTGCCGCGCGGCGTGCCGTTGCTCAAGCCCGTGGCGGCAGTTGGCGGACAGAGTGTCTGCCGCTTTGGCAGTCGCGTCATGATCGACGGCCGGGCTGTGGGTGATGCGTTTTCTGTCGATCATCGCCGCCGCCCCTTGCCCGTCTGGCAGAGCTGTCACCGGCTCGATGCGCGCGAGATCTTCGTCATGAATGCGCGTGAGCCCCGCAGTCTGGATGGTCGGTATTTTGGCCCGGTGCCGGTCAGCAGCGTGATCGGGCGCGCGACACCGCTCTGGATTGGCGCAGGCCCGTCACCTTCTCATGCCGCAAAGGATCACTGACATGGCTCAGATTGGACTCTTCACGCGCACGGCCGAAGGTTTTTCAGGACGCCTGCGCACACTTGCACTGGATGCCGAACTGGCGCTGGTGCGTGTCGAGACACCGGATGGCAGTAACGCACCGGATTATCGCATTCATCTCGGTGACAGCGCCGATGGCCCGGAAGTTGGCGCAGGCTGGACACGCACTGGGGAACGGGCTGGCGAATACATTGTCGTGGTGCTCGATGATCCCTCTCTGGCACAGGGCCTGCGCGCGAGCCTGTTCCAGTCGGGGCGAGGGGGACGGGTCTGGCAGCTTGTCTGGAACCGGCCGCAGAAACGTCAGGGAGCACGCGAATGATGCGCCGGATTGCAGGGGGAGGCAGGTTTGGTTACAGCACCAGCGGTCATAACCGTTCCAGGTTTGTCCGGTTATGTTGTACGGGTCTGGCGGCATCGCTCGTGGTCCTGATGCGTCCTGCCAGCGCGCAGGATATTGACGGGATGATCCGTCTGGCGGCGGAGCGTGTCGCCCTTCCGCCCGAATGGATCCGCGCGGTGATGCAGGTGGAAAGCGGGCGCGATGCCCATGCCATCTCCGCGCAAGGGGCGATGGGGCTCATGCAGATCATGCCCGCGACATGGCAGGGGCTGCAGCGTGATCTCGGCCTTGGTGCCGATCCTTTCGATCCACAGGACAACATCCTTGCCGGTGCCAGCTATCTTCGCCTGTTGCACGACCGCTATGGGGATGCGGGGTTTCTGGCGGCCTATAATGCAGGACCGGGCCGTTATGAGGCCCATCTCGCAACGGGCCAGCCCCTCCCACACGAGACACGGGAATACGTCGCCTCTGTCACGCACCTGCTCGACCAACGCACGTTTTCTGCGGACAGCCTGCACGAAAGCGGCGTCTCCGTTGCACGCGAACAGCCTGAAGATACGCTGTTTGTCGGGCATTTCCCGCGCATGCCCCAAGCGTTGGCTGGTACGTCCGGGGTGTTGTTCGTGCCCGTCTCCATGAGGCAGGTACCATGACCGGACACGCACAGGCGCTGATGAGGCGATGGGCCGGGAAGGCGGGCAAACAGCGATTGCTTTGGGGATCGGGTCTTTGGGGCCTAATGCAAGATAAAAGCCGCAAGGTGCGGCATGGTTGGGGAGGGCGGTTTTTCAGGGTTTTTCGCAAGGTCATTTTACCGTTTCAAGGTTTCTGGCGGTCTGATTGCCCTGTTTTCAATATGTTAGCGCAAGGTGCGGCCCGTCATGGCCCGCGATGACGATTTCCGGGTCCGACCGGGCCGCATCCGCTCGCCCCGTGCCCGCGAGGGACGGTCCTTCATTGGGCGTGTGCTGGCCGCCACCAATCGGGCGGGTGGCATGGGCCGTCCAGGCTCAGGGCGTGCCGGAAAGGGACCATCCACTTTCGGGCGGGGCAGGGGCGCGGCAACCCGTGCCAACCGTCTCCTGTCCCGGCGCACCCGGCTTGCCATCGTCAAGGCACGGGTGGTCAGGCATGGCGCGCGGGCGACACTGCGTGCCCATCTCTCCTATCTCCAGCGCGAAGGGGTGACGAAAGACGGCGAGAAGGCCCGACTGTTCGGGGCTGAGCGCGACGAAGTGCCTGCGCGTGAATTCGCTGAGCGGTGTCAGGACGACCGGCATCATTTCCGCTTCATCGTGGGACCAGAGGATGCAGCCGGGATGGCGGACCTGAAAACTTTCACGCGCGAGTTGATGACGCAGGCCGAACAGGATCTCGGCACGAAGCTGGACTGGGTTGCGGTGTCGCATTGGAACACCGACAACCCCCACATTCATATCATCGTGCGGGGCAAGGACCAGGAGAGCGAGGATCTGGTCATCTCGAAGGATTACATCCGAGAAGGACTGCGTGCCCGCGCCCAGAATCTGGTCACGCTCGAACTGGGGCCGCGCACCGACCATGAAATCCACCGCAACGTCGAGCGCCAGGTCGAGGCGGAACGCTGGACCCAACTGGACCGCCAGTTGCAGCAGGACGCGAACCAGCATGGCATTATCGACATAGCGCCGTCGCCTGACCGGCAGCCTGACGCGTTCGCCGTCATGAAGGTCGGACGGCTGCGGCGTCTGGAACGGATGGGCCTTGCCCATGAGATCGGGACCGAACAATGGCGGCTGGATGAAACGGCGGAAGCCACCCTGCGCGAGATGGGCCAGCGCAATGACATCATCAAACGCATCCATCGTGGTCTGAGCGAACAGGGAATCGAACGGGCCTCGTCGTCATGGGTGCTGGCCGGGGAAGAACTGGCCGAGCCGGTGATCGGACGACTGGTCGCGCGCGGTCTGGATGATGAACTGAAGGGGAGCGCCTATGCGGTAATCGACGGGATGGACGGGCGCACGCACCATGTCCATCTGCCATCACTGGAAGCCGCCGGGGACGTGCCGCACGGCGGCCTGGTCGAACTGCGGACCCATCAGGATGCGAAGGGACAACGACGCGCTACTCTTGCTGTGCGGTCCGATCTGCCGATCGGCGAACAGGTGCGGGCACAGGGTGCGACATGGCTGGATCGCCAGCTTGTCGCCCGCGAACCGGTGGCGCTGGGAGAGGGTGGTTTCGGGGCGGAAGTTCGTGACGCGCTCCGCCAGCGTAGCGCCCACCTGATCGAGCAGGGGATCGCGCAGCGGGACGGAGCGCGTGTGCGCTACCCGCGTGGCATGGTTGCCTCCATGCGCGCACAAGAGATGCGGGACGTGGCCGGGCGTCTGGCGCGCGAAACCGGTCAGCCCATCCAGAGTGCCGAGGCTGGGGAGTATGTCACCGGAACCTAGCGGCAACGCCTGACCCTCGCCTCGGGCCGCTTCGCCATGATTGATGGCGGCCTCGGGTTCCAGCTTGTGCCCTGGACGCCATCGCTCGAAAAGCAGATCGGACGTCATGTCTCCGGCGTCGCGCGGGAGGACGGGGGTGTGGACTGGTCGTTCGGTCGGAAGAGAGACATGGGGATCGGGCTATGAAATCCGCCAGATCCCATAAAGATGGCATTGGGATAAAGACATATCTCTGTCAGGCGCTGGTTGTGCTAGACTGGCGCTGAAGAGTTGGTGAACGAATGGAGATCATCATGTCCGATTATAAAACCCGGAATTCACCTCACTATGCGTGGGCCAGCTTTGAGGCGATCCGTATTGCGGGTGAGCGGGCGCGTGAAATCCGGGCAGCGAGTGGTGAAATCGTGACCTATGTTCAGAACGGGTGGGTTGTGCGTGAATTTCCTGGCGGCCAGGTTGAACGTCTGGCGCCGTTGGACGAGTTTCGTGATGAAGATTTTCCCTATCCAGCGTGATGCGATTGCTGATTTATGCGGGGCCTAACGGCTCTGGTAAGAGCAGCCTGCGGATTGGCACCAGTAGTCAAATTGAGCCGGTCGACGTTGTTATCGATCCTGACCAGATAGCGCGGAGACTTAATCCGGGGAGCCCGCGGGATGCTGATCGGGAAGCCGGGCGCAGGGCAATCGAAATGTTCAATGCGTCGCTGGTCGCCGGGAAATCGATTTCCCTTGAAACGACATTGTCCGGTTACTCCATAATCCGTCGCATCAGGGCGGCGCGGGACGCTGGATATCATATCGAATTGCGCTACGTTGCCCTGGCTTCGGTTGAAATGAATGTTCAGCGCGTCAGGGCGCGCGCAGCACGTGGTGGGCATTTCATTGAGCCGCAAGCCATTCGCAGACGATACGTTGGTAGCCTGGGGAACCTTCCGGCTGTCATTGCCCTTGCTGACCGCGTTGTGATCTCCGATAATTCGGGATCTGTTCCGGAGCCTGTCCTTGAAATCGAAGGGGGCCGCATTGTTCGTCGAGGGGTGAATATACCCCGATGGCTGAACAGCACATGCCCGGATATCTGTCGTTAGGCCGGTTTTTCAAAACATCAGGCAAGTCTGACGTAATGTGCTTAACGGCATGTTTCGACCGACAATTTTACCCCTCTTTGCGCCTGACCGCGCAGGTTGGGCAAAAGGCGTTGAATTCAGTCATTTGTCTTCGTTTCATTTCCTCCACTGCTTATGTGGAAGAAAGTGGTTATGTCCGGATCGAGGATACTATGGACTCAGGTGAGTGTCGTTCTGCTCATGATAGTCCTCTCCTGGTGGGCGGCGACGCAATGGGTGGCATGGAATCTGGGGTTCCAGGGAGAACTGGGGCATCCATGGTTTATTCTGTTCCATCAATGGCCCGTTTACTGGCCACCCATGGTTTTCTGGTGGTGGTATTTTTACGATGCCTATGCCCCGGATATTTTTAACCAGGGAGGCTGGATCGCGGGAAGTGGTGGCGTGCTGGCTTTTGCGGCCGCGGTCACGCTTTCCGTTCGCCGGGCGCGCGAGGCGAAGCGGGCGGCAACTTATGGGAGTGCGCGCTGGGCCAGTCGTGATGAGTTGCAGGGGGCCGGGCTGCTCGATCCCGATGGCGTCATTCTTGGGCAGTATGGGCGCGATTATCTCCGCCATAACGGTCCTGAACATGTCCTGTGCTTCGCGCCAACCCGTTCGGGCAAGGGGGTGGGGCTTGTCATCCCGACCCTGCTGACCTGGCCAGGTTCCGCCATCGTCCATGACATCAAGGGAGAAAACTGGCAGATTAGCGCAGGTTTCCGCGCGCGTTTCTCTCGGGTCATCCTGTTTGATCCGACCAACCCTGCATCGGATCCTTACAACCCGCTCCTTGAAATACGCCAGGGTGAGTGGGAGGTACGGGATGCCCAGAACGTGGCGGACGTTCTGGTTGATCCCGAAGGATCGCTTGAACGCCGGAACCATTGGGAGAAAACGTCGCACTCCCTTCTGGTGGGAGCCATCCTGCACGTTCTGTATGCTGAAAAAGACAAGACCCTTTCTGGTGTCGCCAATCTGCTTTCTGACCCGAAACGTCCGATCGAGGCCACGCTCACGGCGATGATGCAGACAAAGCATCTGGGCCGTCAGGGGCCTCATCCAGTTGTGGCGTCCGCCGCACGTGAACTGCTCAACAAGTCGCCTAACGAACGCTCCGGCGTGCTCTCCACCGCCATGTCGTTTCTTGGCCTGTACCGGGATCCGGTTGTCGCGAAAGTCACCTCACGCTGTGCCTGGCGGATTGCCGATATCGTCAGGGGGGGACGTCCAGCCACGCTCTATCTCAGCGTGCCGCCCTCGGACATCAGTCGCACCAAACCATTGATCCGTCTTATGCTGAACCAGGTCGGGCGTCGGCTGACCGAGGATCTGGAGGCCCATAAACACAATCATCGCCTCCTGATGATGCTGGACGAATTCCCGGCACTCGGGCGGCTTGATTTCTTCGAAAGCGCGCTCGCGTTCATGGGCGGCTACGGTATCAAGGCGTTCCTGATCGCCCAGAGTTTGAACCAGATCGAAAAAGCCTACGGCCAGAACAACTCGATCCTCGATAACTGTCATGTCAGGGTCAGTTTCGCCACCAATGATGAACGGACCGCCAAACGGGTTTCGGACGCCCTGGGTACCGCCACGGAAATCCGGGCGCAGAAAAACTATGCCGGCCACCGCCTGTCACCATGGCTTGGGCATCTGATGGTGTCCAGGCAGGAAAGCGCGCGTCCACTCCTGACGCCAGGTGAGATCATGCAGCTTCCCCCGACAGACGAAATTGTCATGGCAGCGGGTACGCCACCTGTTCGTGCAAAAAAGGCGCGTTACTACAGTGATGCCCGCTTCAGCGCGCGTATGCTGCCACCACCCCGGCCCGGCGCGGAACCCGCACCGGTCGGCGCGCGTCCCGATGACTGGACCCGGCGTCCCCTGCCGGAAGGGGCGGCATGTGGCGTTACGCCCACGCAGCAGGCGCAGGAAGAGGAAACGCCCCTGGTTGCTGGTCACAAACGTACGCCGGATGCCGATCCCGGTGATATCCCGCCGCGCACGGAACAGGATGATACGCGGAAGCAGACCAGGTCACCTGAAGCCGGCAGCCGGGGGGCACGTTGGGACAGGGACTTTCTGGACCTTCAGAAAGTAGTCAGGCTTGCCGCTATTGATCGCGATGATGGCCTGGAGATCGGCGGACCATGAAGCGGGCGCGCAGGAAGCAGCAGATGACGGTGTATCTTGATCCCGGTCTGTTCAGGGCCGTTACCGACATGGCGACCCGCCGCCGCCAGTCGGGATCATTGGTGGTCGAGACAGCGCTTGCCGCATTTTTCTCACCTGAGGATGGGGACGGGGTGATGGCCCTGGCCCGGCGGATGGACCGGACAGACAGGAGACTGTCACGACTGGAACGTGATGCGGGGATCACCCTTGAAACACTGGCCCAGTTTATCCGTTTCTGGATGATCATGACCCCCGCATTGCCCGAAACGTCCTCGGCCGCCGCCCGCGCGCAGGCGGCGGAGCGCTATGAGGGGTTCATTGAAGCCCTTGGCAGACGCCTGGCCAGCGGCCGTCGCCTGTATGAGGATGTCCTTCCCCCTGATACGCCTGTCGGCGATCCGGATATGTCCTGATACGCCAAGGCAGCGGGTGAATTTGTCACATGACGTCTGGTGGTCCAGGGGGTATCGGTTGCGGCCTCGGGAGACGCATTGCCCCTGCATTCCTGCCGACAATTTTACGCTCCGCTCCGCCGCGCTGCGCAGTGACACAAAACACTATTGAAAAGTGCCGGAACCATCCTTTCTTAATATATCCCGCAACTGGGGCGTGATTCCCAGGTATTCAACAGAGCGGGGATTCCCATGATACTGCATCAGTCTCGGTCACCGGGAGCGGTACGGAGTTCCGCCATGCTGCGAACGGCCATGGGGCCTGCCATAGCCGGGCATCTCGCCGATCCGTCCACGATCGAGGTCATGCTTAACCCGGACGGTCGGTTGTGGACCGACCGTCTGGCAGGCGGGATGGCTGATACGGGCGAAGTCCTCTGTGCGGCCGACGCCGAACGCATCGTACGTCTGGTGGCCCACCATGCCGGGATGGAGGTTCATTCCGCCGCGCCACGGGTGTCCGCCGAACTGCCGGGTGGCGAGCGGTTCGAGGGGCTGCTGCCCCCCATCGTTACCGCCCCAAGTTTCGCCATACGGAAACCTGCTGTCGCGGTCTTCACGCTTGAGGATTACGTAGCTTCGAACATCATGACACAAGGACAGGCCGTATGGCTGCGCAAGGCCGTCATGGCGCGGAAGAATATCCTTGTGGTCGGCGGCACGTCGACCGGAAAGACCACGCTGGTCAACGCGCTTCTGGCCGAGGTCGCGAAAACCGGTGATCGTGTCGTGCTGATCGAGGATACGCGCGAACTGCAATGCATGGCGGCCAATCTTGTCGCCATGCGGACGAGGGATGGTGTCGCAACCCTGTCCGCGCTGGTCCGGTCTGCACTCCGCCTGCGGCCCGATCGCATTCCCATTGGTGAGGTTCGCGGCCCCGAAGCCCTTGATCTGCTCAAGGCATGGGGCACCGGTCATCCGGGAGGGATCGGTACGCTTCATGCCGGATCGGTTCTGGCTGCCCTGTATCGTCTGGAGCAACTGATCCAGGAAGCCGTGGTCACGGTGCCGCGCCCCATGATCGCGGACACCATTGACGTCATCGCGGTGCTTTCGGGGCGCGGTCAGGCGCGTCGCCTGTCCGAACTGGCGGAAATCAATGGTCTCGATCCTGAAACCGGAACGTATCACATCCATCCCGTCAGTCAGTCTTTTCCCGGGCCATCCTGCCCTGCCAATGGAGAAAGATCATGATGCCGCTTTTACCTCTGCGCGCCGTGATGGGCGCGCGCTCTGGGGGGCGTACGCCCGACATCCGTGTTTTTGGAACATCAGTGCTGCTGTCGTCTGTTTTTGTGTCATCGGCATGGGCGTCTGGCTCCGGGATGCCCTGGGAAGAGCCGCTCAACCAGATCCTGGAATCCGTGCAGGGACCGGTGGCGCGTATCGTGTCGGTGATCATCATCACCGTGACGGGACTGACCCTGGCGTTTGGTGAAACATCGGGGGGCTTCCGCCGCCTGGTCCAGATCGTCTTTGGCCTGTCCATTGCTTTTGCCGCGTCCAGCTTCTTCCTGTCGTTCTTCTCATTTTCGGGCGGGGCGCTGATCTGATGGCGGGATATGACGATGACGCGGTGCCGGGCTTTCATGTCCCGGTGCATCGCTCGCTGACCGATCCGATCCTGCTGGGTGGCGCCCCCCGTACTCTGGCGATTGCCAACGGAACGCTCGGGGCTGCGATCTCGCTGGGTCTGCGGCTTTGGCTGGTTGGCGCGGTGTTCTGGATCATCGGACACGCGCTCGCGGTCTGGGGTGCGAAGCGCGATCCGATGTTTGTCGAGGTGGGACGGCGGCATCTCCGCTATCCGGCCTGGCTGGGCGCATAGGAGGGCAGGGCGATGATGTCCCTTGGTGAATATCGCAATCGGAATTCCCTCCTGTCGGATTTTCTCCCGTGGGCCGCGTTGGTCGAAAAAGGCATCGTCCTCAACAAGGACGGCTCTTTCCAGCGCACGGCAAAAATTCGTGGTCCCGATCTGGATAGCGCCACACCCGCCGAACTGGTCGGTGTCACCGGACGCCTGAACAATGCGCTCCGTCGCCTTGGCTCTGGCTGGGCTGTGTTCGTGGAAGCGCAGCGCGTCCCGGCCACGCTCTATCCCGAGAGCGATTTCCCGGATGCGGCCAGCCAGATGGTCGATCTGGAACGCCGGGAGCAGTTCGAGGATGAGGGCGCGCATTTCGAGAGCCGGTATTTCCTCACTCTGGTCTGGCTGCCCCCTGCGGAATCATCAGGCCGCGCCGAACGGTTTCTCTATGAGGGCAGTGAACGTGACGGTCCTGATCCACATGGGATGCTCCATGCGTTCGTGGATCGCACGGATCGGATGCTGGCCCTGCTGGATGGCTTCATGCCCGAGGCAGTCTGGCTGGATGACGGTGAAACGCTCACCTACCTCCATTCTACGATTTCCACCCGGAACCAGCGTGTGCGGGTGCCGGAAATCCCCATGCATCTCGACGCTCTGCTGGTCGATCAGCCTCTGGCGGGCGGTCTGGAACCGAAGCTCGGCGACGCGTATCTGAAAACCCTGACCATCACGGGCTTCCCGTCGCGGACCTTTCCCGGAATTCTCGACGATCTGAACCGGCTGGCGATGCCCTACCGCTGGTCCACCCGCGCCATCCTGCTCGACAAGACCGATGCCACGAAGGTACTGACGAAAATCCGGCGGCAATGGTTCGCAAAGCGCAAGAGTATTGCGGCCATTGTCCGGGAGGTGATGACCAACGAGGCTTCGGTCCTTATGGACAACGACGCTGCCAACAAGGCGGCGGATGCTGATCTAGCCTTGCAGTCTCTCGGGGCCGATGATGTGGGCCAGGCCTATATCACTGCCACGGTCACGGTGTGGGATGGCTCCGCATCAATTGCCGCTGAGAAACTGCGGCTCGCGGAAAAGATCATTCAGGGCCGCGATTTCACCTGCATGGCGGAAAGCCTCAACGCCGTGGAGGCATGGCTCGGCTCTCTGCCCGGCCATGTCTATGCCAATGTGCGCCAGCCGCCGGTCTCGACGTTGAACCTGGCGCATATGATCCCGCTGTCAGCGGTGTGGGCGGGACCGGAACGCGATACCCATTTCCGTGCTCCACCCCTGTTTTATGGCAAGACGGCGGGGGCGACACCGTTCCGGTTTTCCTTGCACGTTGGAGATGTCGGCCACACGCTGATCGCCGGACCGACGGGGGCGGGTAAATCCGTGCTGTTGGCCCTGATGGCGTTGCAGTTCCGGCGCTATCATGACGCGCAGGTTTTCGCCTTCGATTTCGGCGGCTCCATGCGGGCGGCAACGCTCGCGATGGGCGGGGACTGGCACGATCTCGGGGGCGGGTTGTCGGACGGCGACACAGAAACCGCCGCCGTCGCCCTCCAGCCGCTGGCGCGGATTGATGACCCCGACGAGCGAAAATGGGCCAGTGAATGGCTGGGGCAGATCCTTCTCGGCGAGGGGGTAACGCTGACGCCGGACGTCAAAGCCCATCTCTGGTCGGCACTGAATTCCCTGGCGTCATCGCCCAGCCATGAACGCACGATCTCAGGTCTGGTGGCGCTGCTTCAGTCCAATGTCCTGAAGCAGGCTCTGGCCCCATACTGCCTCGGTGGTCCTTATGGCCGGTTGCTCGACGCCGAAGCCGAGCGCGTAGGTGACGCCGACGTCGTGGTGTTCGAAACCGAGGGCCTGATCGGGTCCGGGGCGGCGTCATCCGTACTGTCCTATCTGTTTCACCGCATTGAGGGTCGTCTCGACGGGCGGCCGACCCTCCTGGTCATCGACGAGGGCTGGCTTGTTCTGGATGACGGGGACTTCGCCGGCCAGTTGCGCGAGTGGCTGAAAACCCTGCGCAAGAAAAATGCCAGCGTCATCTTCGCCACCCAGTCCCTGTCCGACATCGCGAACAGCGCCATTGCTCCGGCTGTGGTGGAAAGCTGCCCGACGCGGATCTTCCTGCCCAACGAGCGTGCCATCGAGCCACAGATCATGGCGCTCTATCGGGACTTCGGCCTGAACGACCGGCAGATCGCGATCATCGCCCGCGCGGCCTCGAAACGGGAATATTACTGCCAGACGCAACGCGGCAACCGCCTGTTCGAACTGGGGCTGGGGCCGGTGGCGCTCGCCCTGTGCGCGGCGTCGGGAAAGGACGATCATCGATTGATCGATAGCGTGCTGGCGGAACATGGGCGGGACGGCTTTCTCCGAGCCTGGTTCCACGCGCGTGGTGTCACGTGGGCGGCGGACCTTCTGCGGGAAGGAGCCGTGCCATGACGGAAAAATCTTTCCGTATCCGGGCAAGACATTTGCGCCTCGGGTATGCTGCGGCTGTGGGCGCCGCTCTGCTTTTTCTCATGCCGGTTGTGCCTGCTTTTGCGCAGTGGGCGGTCTATGACGGCGCGAACCACGTCGAAAACGTGCTGATCGCGGCCCGGACGCTCCAGCAGATCGACAACCAGATCACCTCGCTGGCCAATGAGGCCCAGATGCTGGTCAATCAGGGGCGCAATCTGGCGGGCCTGCCGCTATCGACACTCTCGACGTTGCAATCGACGATTTCCCAGACGACGGCACTCCTCGCGCAGGCGCAGAACATCGCCTACAGCGTCCAGTCCGTCGAGCAGCAATATCAGCAGGCGTACTCGTCGGTATCCTCGGGCATGTCCGACGGTGCCCTGTTCAGTCAGGCGCAGACGCGGTGGCACAATTCCGTGGGCGGGTTCGAGGATGCGCTGAAATTGCAGGCCCGCGTGGTTGGGAACATCCCCAGCGACAGTTCGGCCATGACGCAACTGGTTTCGGCCAGCCAGACCTCCACCGGGGCGTTACAGGCAGCCCAGGCCGGCAACCAGCTTCTGGCCCTGCAATCCCGGCAACTGTCCGACATCCAGGCGGAACTGGCCGCGAACGGGCGCGCCACGGCCCTGCAACAGGCGCGCGATGCGGCGACGGAAGCGGAAAGTGACGCGCAGTATCAGCATTTCTCGCAGCATGACGCCTATGCGCCGGGAACGGTGTCCATGTTCGGCAGCGGCGGGGACTGACGGCCATGGCCACCAATGACGTGGGCGTTATCGACAATTTTCTGAATACCTTCACGACCACGATCGACAGCGGCTTCGGCCTGCTGAAAGGGAATGTGGTTTCGCTGGCGGGATCGCTGTCCGTGCTCGACATCGCGCTGGCTGGGCTGTTCTGGGCGTGGGCAGCGGATGAGGACATCATCCAGCGTCTGGTGAAGAAGACACTGTATATCGGGTTCTTCGCTTTCCTGATCAACAATTTCGACCATCTCGCGAAGGTGGTGTTCGACAGTTTCGCCGCCATGGGTCTCAGGGCCGGAGGTGGCAATCTGACATTGTCGGATTTCCTCCGTCCCGGCCGACTGGCCGCAACCGGGTTCGACGCGGCCCAGCCACTGCTGGAGTCCGTTCATAATCTTCTTGGTCCGGTCGCCTTCTTCAAGAACTTCATCCAGATCTTCGTGCTCTGCCTGTCCTGGCTGATCGTGCTGGCGGCGTTCTTCATTCTGGCCGTGCAGCTTTTCGTGGCCCTGATCGAGTTCAAGCTGACCAGCCTCGCCGGTTTCGTGCTGATCCCCTTTGCCCTGTTCAACCGGACGGCGTTCCTGGCGGAGAAGGTACTGGGCAATGTCGTGTCATCGGGCGTGAAGGTGATGGTGCTGGCGGTGATCTCCGCCATCGCCTCGGTGCTCTTCCGGCAGTTCAACACCTTTTACGGCGACGCGGTTCCCACGATCGGTCAGGCGGTCTCTGTCGTGCTGGCTGCGGTATCGATCGTGGGCCTGTCCATTTATGGCGGCAGCATTGCCAATGGGCTGATCTCCGGCGCGCCCCAGCTTGGCGCGGGCGCCGCTGTTGGCACAGGTATGGCGGTCGGTGCTATGGGCGCTGCTGCCGTGGCCGCACCCGCTGCGCTCGCATCCGGCGCTGGTGCCGCCCTCGGCGCGACGGCTGCTGCCGCACGGGGAGGGGCTGCGATCGCGGGGGCTGCCACGACGGCCTACAGCGCCGGAGCGGCTGGAGCTGGCGGTGCCGGAGGTGTGGCGGCCGGGATCGGTGGCATGGGCCGGGCCGTCGGTGGTGCTGCCATGAACGCCGCGAAGGGCAAGGCCAGTGCGGCAGCCTCCTCATTGAAGGAAAGCTATGCCGCCGGTGGCCGTTGGGCCGCGCGTGGAATGGGTGGGGGTGGGAATGGCGGCGGCGGTTCCGGTCCAGGGCCATCAGGGCCAGGTGGGGATGGCAATCCCGGAGGTGGTGGCCCGGCTGGTGGCAGTCCTTCGGGTAACGGCCCCTCGGGAGGTGGCGATCCCCCCGGTTCCCCGCCCGACGGCGAGCCACCCCGCTGGGCAAGGAACATGAAGCGCCGCAATGCCGCGACCCATGCCGCCGAGGCCGCGCATGTCATCCGCTCTGCCGATGGTGGCGGCGGCAGTTCCAGCATTGATCTCTCGGAAAAGGAATGAGGACGATGTTCCGTCGCTCCACCAGCCGCTACGGGGTCACGCCCGAGCCGGTCACGCCCTATCAGAAGGCAGCGCGGATATGGGATGAACGGATCGGCTCCGCCCGCGTGCAGGCGCGCAACTGGCGGCTGATGGCGTTCGGGTCGCTGTTCCTCTCAGCAGGTCTTGGGGCCGGGCTGGTCTGGCAATCCGCGCGCGGTACCATCACGCCGTGGGTGGTTCAGGTTGATCATCTGGGCGAGGCGCAGGTCGTGTCGCCCGCGACAGCAGGTTATATGCCCACCGATCCGCAGATTGCCTGGTATCTGGCCCGGTTCATCGAGGATGTCCGCAGCCTGTCCTCCGACCCCGTGGTGGTACGGCAGGACTGGCTGCGCGCCTATGCTTTCACCACGACGTCGGGCGCGCAGGCGCTCAACGATTATGCCCGCCAGAACGATCCCTTTGCCCGCATCGGACATGAGCAGGCCGAACTGGACGTATCCTCCGTCATCCGGGCGTCCCCCACGAGTTTCCGGATTGCCTGGACCGAGCGCCATTACCGGGATGGAGCTTTTACCGGCGCCGAGCGCTGGACGGCCATTGTCTCGGTCAGGCTGAGTGTGCCGCGAGATGCCGACCATCTGCGGAAAAATCCACTGGGTATTTTTGTCTCCGCCATCAACTGGTCGAAGGAGCTTGGCCAATGATCCGTCGTGCTCTTCGTGTCCTGCCGCTACTGATCCTGCCCCTGGCGGGTTGCGCGCAGCATTACCATCCTCCGGTCATCCGTTACGATGACGCTGTTCAGGCCACGCGCCTGCCGGATCCGCCGAAACCGGTGCAGGTGGTCGAAGTCCCGAAACCGCTTCCCCTCCCGGGGCAACTCAAGGCGTTACCCTCACGACGCGCGACCCATCGGCCTCCCGAGATCCCGGATCCAACCGTCCGGGTCACGCAGGCCAATCTGGCGGCGCGCATCCAGCCTACGCGGGCCGGGTTCATCAATGCGGTGCAGGTCTATCCCTATTCTTCCGGCGCCCTCTATCAGGTTTACACTGCGCCGGGCGAAATCACCGACATCATGCTCCAGCCCGGCGAGAAGCTCGTCGGTACCGGGCCGGTCGCAGCCGGTGACACCGTGCGGTGGATCATCGGCGATACTGAAAGCGGGGCGGGGGCAACAAAACGCATTCATATCCTTGTCAAGCCGACGCGTCCGGACCTGACCACCAACCTGATCGTCAACACCGACCGGCGAACCTATCTGGCGGAATTGCGCTCCACGCCTGCTACCTACATGGCGTCCGTATCGTGGGATTATCCCGAGGATGATCTGATCGCCCTGCATCGGCAGGATGTTGCTGCCGATGATGCTGCCCCGGTGGATGCGGGCCTGGACCTGAATGCGCTGAATTTCCGTTACGCCATCAAGCCGGTGAAAGGGGACACACCGCCCTGGCTACCCAGCCGGGCTTTTGATGATGGCCGCAAGGTCTATATCGCTTTTCCCGCAGGCGTAGGGCAGGGGAAACTGCCACCCCTTTTCGTGCTGGGCGCCGATGGCGGGCCGGAACTGGTCAATTATCGGGTCCGGCAGAACTGGATGATCGTCGATCGCCTGTTTGCCGCCGCCGAATTGCGCCTGGGTGACAAGCATTCCGAGCAGCGGGTACGCATCGTCCGTACTGAGGGACGGCGGACATGACGGACGGGCAGGAAGAACGCCCGGATGAGGACGGGGGCGCTACTGGAAACGGGAGCGCAGCGGGACCGGGACCAGCATCGCCGCCCGATCTGCGTCTGCGGACGGAGCAACCCCGTGTCGTGCGGTTGTCGCGTTATATCGTCTGGGGGTTGGGGGGCATGGGTATGATCGGGATCGGTCTGGCGCTGGGCTACGCGCTGCAGAATTCAGCGCGGCAGGAAGCAGCATCCGCCGTGCAGGATTCTGATGCGCGCCCCTCGGCTGTTGGCCTGGATACCCTGCCAAAGGATTATACCGGCGTGCCGAAGCTGGGGCCGCCTCTGCCCGGCGATCTGGGCAGACCGATCCTGAAAGCGCAGCGGGAGGGCCGGGCAGGGCCGGTTTCCGGCATGGGCGACCATCGCGCTGAACAGGAAATGGAGGCGGCGATCGCCAGCAAGCTGTTCGTGCAGGCACGGGAGGCCGATCGGCGGGATAGCGCGCCTGGCACCGTTGCTCCGGCAGCAGGCGGAAATGCTTCTGCCGTACCCGCTGGGGCCAATGACAGTCAGGCTGGCAACCGCGCCTTTCTGGCGGGACTGCCTGATCGTGTCACGGTCAGCCCGGATCGCCTGACCCAGCCTGTTTCGCCATATGTCATTCAGGCGGGCACTGTCGTCGCAGGCGCGCTCAACTCGAAAGTCAGTTCTGACCTGCCGGGGCAACTGATCGGGCATGTGACACAGAATGTCTATGATAGCCCCACCGGACGCTACCTGCTTGTGCCGCAGGGCAGTACCCTGTTCGGCTCCTATAACAGCAGCATTGCGTTCGGGCAGCAGCGCACACAGGTGATCTGGACCCGTCTCATCCGTCCCGATGGTGAGAGCATCGTGCTCGACAGGATTCCCGGTTCGGACGCCATAGGCCAGATCGGGCTCAAGGATATGGTGGACCAGCACTGGGGCCAGCTTTTCAGGTCGGCGCTGGTCACGACCATGCTCAGCGTCGGTTCGGAAGCCGGAACATCATGGGGTGAAAACAACCTGTTCCAGGCGATCCGCAGCGGGGCCAGCAACGGGTTTTCCATGGTAGGAAACCGCCTGATCGACCGCAGCATGGACGTGCAACCCACGCTGACAGACCGACCGGGCCTTCCGTTTACCCTGATCATCAATCGCGACCTTGTCCTGAAACCCTGGCATCCGCATGAAGGGACCGTTCCATGACCAGGCTCCGTATCAGCGTCATTCCTGACAGTCGGCCGGTCAAGCTGACGATCGAGTTGCCAGCGGAAATACATCGTGACCTGATCCTGTATGCAGAACTGGTGTCGCGCGGCGCTGCAGGCGAACCCTCGGATACCATTCCCGATGCCGCCCGACTGGTGCCGCTCATGGTCGGACGTTTCATGGAGACGGATCGGGTTTTCCAGCGGCAGCGTCGTGGGCGGACACCCCGGGCGAAGCCGGTGGGGTCAGGTCCGGATAGCGCTCCCTGAGTAACGCCAGGAAGGAGGCGAGGGGGCGGCTGGGGTTGTTGCGCAACCAGCAGGCTGCAAATCGCAGTTCACTGGGGATGTTTTCATGCCGGATTTCACGGTAGGTGACCCCGGGCAGGGTTTCGCCGGTACTGCTTTCACAATCGATCATGATCCCTCGACCTTCCCCGACGAACGGACGCAGGGACGACAGGGTGATCTCATGTTCGGTCAGTGCAGGGTGATGACTGCCCCGGTGCAGGCAGGAACGAATGATCCGTGTCAGTTCCTGTCCCGGATCAAGGCTGCTTACCAGAAAGTGTTCCGCCTTCAGCATACTCCATTCAAGGATTGCTTCCGCGGCGAGAGGATGATGCGTGGGCAGGACCGCGACACATCGCTCCGGCCAGAGGGGAAGGAAGCCCTCGGGCCAGACCAGATCGCCAGCCGTCACGATGACGATGTCAATCTGGCCGCGTCCCACTTCTGCGAGCAGTTCACGTCGTGTCCCCTCGAACAGTCGCCATTGCAGGTCAGGGTGACGGTGACGGAATTCGGATAGTGTCGCGCGCAGGTTGCCGGTGGATACGGAGGTGTAGAACCCGATGGAAATGCGCGTCCCACGTGTGTGCCGGCTGGACCGCGTGGTGGCTGTCAGACTTTCCATGTCCCGGAGGATACGTCGTGCTGCCTGCATGAAATCGCCGCCGTCATCTGTTGGGTGAACGCCATCGCGCCTCCTTGTAAACAGGGAATAACCAATGCGGTTTTCAATCGCCTCAATATGTCTGACAATCGTCATCTGCCGTACGCCAAGTTTCAGTGCGGCCTTGCGGATACTCCCCTGCTCCAGGGCGGTGATGGCGTATCGCAGATGATGGGTTTCTATAGTCATTATCAAAGGTTAGCAGGGCAATAGTGCGGAAATACAGCAATACAAGGCAATATCACCGGGACACAAATGCGAGAGGGAAAGCTTCCAGTCAGCCTGTCGCGCAACGTGTAGGACGTTATCGAGAAGTCCTGCCGACAGTGTCAGATGAGGCTGGGCGGCCTCTTTGCGGCAAATGTGGGCCGTGTCCCGAGGCGTGGTGTAGGAGCGAGTTTGGCCGTTGAGGCGGCCACCGCCGGTCTTTGATAGGGTTCGGGTATGAACTGAACCTGAAGGACCAGACGATGACCGATGAAAAGATGGCGCTACTGGAGCTTGTAGAGCAAGCATCAGACGGCGATTTTGTGCGTGAGATGCTTACTTTTGCGGCTGAACGTATGATGGAGATGGAAGTTGAGGCCCGGATCGGGGCGCCATTGGGCGCACGTTCGGCCAGCCGTTCGACGCAACGCAACGGCTACCGCGCCCGAAACTGGGACACCCGGGCGGGCACTGTGGCACTTGCGATCCCGAAACTGCGCAGGGGCAGTTACTTCCCGACCTTCCTTGAGCCCCGGAAAACGGCGGAAAAGGCGCTTCTGGCTATGATCCAGGAAGCCTATGTGCAAGGGATTTCCACGCGATTGGTCGATGATCTCGTCCGCGCCATGGGCGCTGGAGGCGTCTCCAAAAGCCAGGTCAGCCGGCTGGTCGGCGAGATCGACGAACGGGTCAACTCCTTCCTGTCGCGCCCGCTTGAGGGCGAATGGCCGTATCTATGGATCGACGCCACGTATCTGAAAGTCCGACAGGGCGGCCGGATCGTCTTGATTGCTGTGATAATCGCTGTGGGCGTGAACACGGACGGCCGTCGTGAGGTTCTGGGTGTCGCCACCGGCGCGTCCGAAGCGGAAGCGTTCTGGACCGATTTTCTGCGCTCCCTGGCCGATCGCGGTCTGCGCGGCGTGAAGCTGGTGGTCGCCGATGCTCATGCCGGGCTACGTGGCGCTGCCGGTCGCGTGTTCAATGCGACCCTGCAACGCTGCCGGGTGCACTGGATGCGTAACGCGCTTGCCCATGCCCACGCGAAACAGCGTCCTGGCATCACGGCCCTGCTGCGCACGATCTTCACGCAGGAAACCGCCGAAGACGCATCACGCCAGTGGCGGAACGTCACGGACAAGCTGCGCGATGGCTTCCCGAAACTGGCGGAATTCATGGAGCGGACAGAGGCCGATGTGCTGGCCTACATGGGCTTTCCCCAGGAGCATTGGACCCAGATATCATCGACGAACCCGATCGAGCGGGTGAACCGGGAGATCAAGCGTCGCTGCGACGTCATCGGAATTTTCCCCAACGATGCCGCTATCATCCGCCTCGTCGGTGCCCTCATGCTCGAGCAGAATGACGAGTGGGCCGTTTGCCGACGCTACATGACACTGGAAGGACTGGCCGCCATAATCCCACAATCAGCCTGCCCGCCGTGGCCGCCTGATACCCTCGCGCCCGTCGAGGACCGGTGCTGCTCCTACACCACGCCTCGGGACACAGCCCTTTTTTTCGTGAGCAAGAAGCGCTGCCGAGATCTTTTCCGAAACAAGATCGGTGGAGAGTTTCACGTTTTCTCTTTTCAGATGGGCATAACGCGAGGTCGTCTTGATATCGCTATGTCCCAGCATACGACCAATCATCGTCAGGTCCGCGCCCATTTCCAACGCATCGGACGCGAAGGAATGACGAAGATCATGAATCCGGACATCTTCCAGGCCTGCCTGTTTTCTTATACGGCGCCAGGGTTTCTGCAGGTCGGTCAGATATCCACCTTCTTTCCGGCCCGTAATGACATAAGGGTTTCCGTCGATCCTGGGGATGGTTTTGAGCACATCCAGTGCCGCAGTCCCAAGCTGGACGATTTTCGCACCTGTCTTGCTATCAGGTAGGCGCAGTTCGCTATGGCTCAGCCATACATGTTCCCACTTGAGTGTCTGGATTTCCCTGAGGCGGCAACCTGTCAGGGCCAGAAGGCGAATTGCCCCGACTGCCTCCGGCATGTCGGAAGCATTGTCCAGAGCCGTCCCCATACGGGCATATTCTTCCCGATTAAGAAAGCGCTCCCGTTTTTCTTCCTTATAACGCCTGACCCCATGGCAGGGATTAATGCCGTCTGTGCGAATGTTCCAGAGATCGGCGAGAGCGAACATTTTGGACAGGACACCAAGCGTGCGGTTGGCCTGATAAGGAATATGCCGCATATCACCATGAAATTCAGCGATATCTGCCCGTGATATGTCGGCCGTCCTCCATGTCCCAAATTTGGGGACGATGAAGAGATCCACGGATCGTTTATATTCGCTCCTGGTCGTCGGTTTGAGATGGACAGCCACATACTCGTCCAGAAAGCGTTTGCTGAACGCCCTGACGGTCATGGCCCTGCGTTCTTCAGTGCGAATATCGGCAGGATTTCCCCCTTTATGAACCTGCGCAAGAATCCTGATGGCTTCCTCACGTGCAAGGTCGGCCGTCCACGGGCTGCCGTGTTGTCCGATTGTGTAACGGCGCATCCGTCCGCCAGAACGGTAGTGAATGACGTAGACCTTTCGACCCGATGGCCATACCCGGATTGCGAAGGCCGGAATACCATCGTCCCAGAGGAAATAGTCCTTCGTCGTGGGGTCGGCTGCTGCAACAATTTTTTTGGTCAGCTTAGGCATGCTTGCCTCCATCGCAGGAAACACATAGGAAACAGATGAATGCGTAACCCGGCGTAGCCGGAACAAGAACTGCGTAGCCCGTAGTGGCTGTTTTTCAATGAAAATAAGAGGTTCTGCGCGGCTGGGCGTAGTTCTGTCGGCTGGGGCGTAGAGCGGCGTAGGGCGAAATCCCTAACTCATAACCTGAAGGCCGCAGGTTCAAATCCTGCCCCCGCAACCATGAATAAGTCCCTGATCGGATACGATAAACCCGCCCTCAACAGGCGGGTTTTTTGTTGTCTGAAATGCACCGCAGGATGCACATAGGATGCAAATGGGAGTGAAAGCGCAGCGTAGGTTCGCTTGGTTTCACGTGTGCGTGAGTATTTTTACAGACCTTCCTGGTGGCGATGACATTGCCGCTCGGGGTTTCGAAGTGACCGACATGATTCTCCTGGTAGGCCGTCCAAGCAGGAACCAAAAAAATCAGATCGCATATCAAGGAAAACTGCGGGTGACGGCACTCAGAAAAGTGTGGCCTGCTATTTTGTTTGCGCAAGACACAATATCTGGTGTCACGATGTCGCCTAAGACACAATATGAGCGACTATGGTGCTGGAGATGGGCCATACTCCCCGCAGAATGGAGCCGGTGCATGGATGGAGAATTTTCGCTGTTTACGGGTGGGCAGGGCGGCCGCGAAGCTGTTCGCAACCCGTTTGAAGAAGCATTCGGAACCCGTCCGGTCCCCACACGCCCACTGGATCGCGGTATGGGAGAGGCGGTCGGTCGCCGGACCGTGTTCCGGCCTTCCGACCGCGAAGATTTTGGGCGCGTGGCTGATCGTGTGGCCGCAGGCAATGCCGGGCTGCTGGCTACGGTCGGTGATGCGGAGATCATGCAGCTTCGTAACGCCATCGCCACAGGGGCGCTGCTCACATCGGGCCGCCATCTGCAGCATGGCGACAGCATGCAGCCGGATCGCAACATGGAGATGTTCACCAACTGCGCCACGGCCATCTGCTCCTTTGCGAAATTCTATCTGCTGCTCAACGGCTCTGGCGTCGGGCGGGCCTATGACGACGAACTCTGCGTGGTGGACTGGGGGCAGGCCCCGGATCTGAAATTCGTCCTGTCGCCTGATCATCCGGACTACCCGCATGATCGCGCCAGCCTGTTGCGTTTTGGCCTCGAGATGCAGATCCTGCCCTGGGGCACGGCGCTGGAAGCCTTCGATGCGGAGATGGAGGCACAGGTCCGTGCCTTTCTGGAAAGAACTGTGCTCGCCCGTGCTCCCGAAGGCGATGATCTCATCCATATGATTGAGGACAGCCGTGAAGGCTGGGGCAAGGCGGTCGAGACCATTGAGGCGATGGCCTTCCGTGGCGAACGTGACCGCTCACTGGTGCTGGATTTCAGCGCCATTCGCTGCGCGGGCAGTCCAATTGCAGGCATGCAGGGGCGGCCAGCTTCGGGACCGGTCTCGTTGCTGCGCGGGCTGCTCAATGTGCGTGAGCATGTGATCGAGGCCGCCCGTGCAGACGACATGCCACTATGGCAACAGGCGCTGCGGGTGGATCATTATCTGTCCGTCGAGGTGCAGGTTGGGGGCGCCCGTCGGGCCGCACGCATGGCGACCAAATCATGGCGGGATGCGGATGTGTTGCGCTTCATCCGCGCCAAGGAAGAAGGCGGGCTATGGACCGCTAATCACTCCGTCATGGTGGACGCCGAATTCTGGGATTACGTGAACGACCCGGCAAAGACCGGCTCGTTGGCCGACCATGCCCGCACGGTGTTTGCCGAGGCCACGCGGTGCGCGTGGATCAATGGCGAGCCTGACTTTATCAACGGTGACCGGCTGGAAGATAATCGAACCGGCAGCGCACGGCTCAAACAGGTGCATGCGGATGGGCGGGATTTCCGCTCGCATCGTTATCAGGCCACCGAGGGGGCGGCCCTGCTGGCGGATCTGGCGCAGCGGGCCGCCTCGGCACATTTCCCGGTCACGACCAACCCGTGTGGCGAGATCACGCTGCACGTCACGGGTGGTTATTGTGTGATTGGTGATTTCGCTCCGCTGCTGGCCTGCCCCGTGGCGCCGGAGGATGTGACGCCCGGTCAGGTGCCGGCTGAGACGGCGGCAGTATGGGATGCCCGCGTGCGGGACTCCGTGCGGCTGGGCGTACGTTTCCTGCTGCGTGCCAACCGCATGGACGCGCTATATGGTGAGGAAGTGCGGCGGACCAACCGTATCGGCATCGGCCCGACCGGCCTGCATGAGTGGGCATGGGTGCGCTTTGGTCTCGACTTCCGTGACCTGCTGGATGAGGAACGCGCTGCTCCTTTCTGGAACGCGGTGCGGGAACTCTCCACTATCGCCAAAAGCGAGGCGGATGCCTATGCGTACGAGACCGGCACCGCCCGACCGGTTACGGTCACAACCGTCAAGCCCGCGGGCACCACATCCAAGCTGTTCGGTCTGACCGAAGGAGCGCATCTGCCCGCACGGCGGCAGTATCTTCGCTGGGTGCAGTTCAAGGGCGTGCGACGCGAGGACGGCACATGGGAGGCAGGGACCGACCCGTTGCTGCCCACCTATGAGCGCAAGGGCTATCCCGTGCGTTCGCTGCGCAGTTTTCCCGGCATGAGCATTGTGGGCTTTCCGACCGTGCCGCTTATCCAGCGTCTCGGCATGGGCGAGCGTGTGGTGACAGCGCCCGAAGCCTCGCCGGAGGAGCAGTATCGCTGGCTGGAACTGCTGGAGAAATACTGGATCGGGGCGGAGCAGGGCAATCAGGTGTCCTACACGCTCAAGGTCTATACCGACCGGCATAGTCTGGACAGTTTCCGCGCCATGGTGGCTGCCAACCAGCCGCATGTGCGCTGCTGCGCCGTGCTGCCGAGCCGCCCGGATTCCGGTCTTGGTTATGAATACCTGCCGGAAGAGGAAGTGTCGGCAGGCAAATTCGCTGCCATCACCGCCATGATTCAGGATGACGAGGTGCGCGAAGTGGTGGACTGGGCGCATCTTCAATGCGCCAGTGGCGTCTGTCCGATCTGAGGAGGATACTGAGAAACCCGTTGACAGACTCTGCCTCCGGAGGCTTTGATCATGACAGCTAGTGCGGTCTTCGCTGATCGTACTTTCGTATGCGTTAACGTGAAACAACGCACAGAAACTGACAGCAGAATGCTGGCAGCCTGTGCGTCTGTGTATCCACAGTCACCGGTCTGTCGGCACGACAAGGATACACAATCATGAAACTCTTCCAGTCCTTTTTAAATCGGGGTGATGGCCCCGAGATCCGGCGCGTAAGGCATGAACTTGTCAGACGCAGTCTTGAGGTCCGTGCCGTTGAGCGCCTGACTCCGCACATGATCCGCATCACGCTGGGCGGACCCGAACTGGCCGGTTTCACCAGTCCAGCGCCGGATGACCACATCAAGGTCTTCATCCCAGGTCTGGATGGTTCACCAACCCGCCGTGATTACACGCCGCGTCGCTATGACCCGCAGAACGGTACGCTGCTTCTGGATTTCGTCAATCATCATGGTGGACCAGCGGCTGCGTGGGCGAGGGCCGCCAGACCGGGAGATCGGCTGGAAATCGGCGGTCCACGTGGATCGCAGATCATTGCCGGACCGATTGACCAGTGGCTTCTGATTGGCGATGAAACGGCGTTACCCGCGATCGGGCGTCGCGTGGAGGAACTGCCAGCCGACACGCCTGTCACAACGCTCGTGGCTGTGCCGGGACCAGAAGATGAGCAGGTCTTCGCCACGGTCGCGCGCCATGCTGCCCGCTGGGTTCACCGTTCCATGGATCAGGCGGATGAAGCCACGGGCATTCTTGCTGTTCTGAAAAATCTGGAGATCCCTGACCGTACTTTTGTCTGGGTCGGCGCTGAGGCCCGCGTGGCGAAGGCCGTGCGTCAGTATCTTCTGGATGAGCGCAAGGTTCCGGCCCAATGGGTCAAGGCATCCGGCTACTGGGTGAAGGGACAGGCCGATGCTTCCGTCAGGGATGTCGGAGATGTGCGCTGAACGAGATGAAGATGACTGGTTATTTATGCTTTTCAGTAATGAGGTGATTCGAGTGACCTAATTTAGCGATGTCCGGTTCACAGATTATGGAGGCATTTCAGGAAAGCTCAATGAACTTCTGTAATGCTGGCGAGATCTGCTCTCTGTTCCACAATAGAAACAGGGTTGATTCTGCGTCAGGTTCACTCAGGGGGAGGGCGCTCAGACCGGCAGGGAGAAGTGCTGTCACACTCTCGGCAACGATTGACAGGCCAAAACCTGCGTGAACCATTCCGAAAATGCTGCCGATATTGGTAACTTTCCATGATGGCTCAAGGGAGAGGCCGTTTTTTTCGGCTATCTGTTGCACAATACGTGCGATGCCGACTTCGTCCGGATCCTGAAAACCAATCAGGGGAGTGGCATGGATTGCCCGTATGGAAAGGTCGGTTCGGGATGCAAGGGGATGGTTTTCCGGAAGTAGAACAAATAGCTTTTCCGTTATGTACCGTCGTGTGCTGCAGATGGAAGGAACAGTTTCAAGATCTCGTACCAGAGCAACATCGATGTCCTTTTTTGTGACAGCACTGACAAGATCCGAGATGGATTTTTCAGCCAACGTGATCTGCACCTCAGGGAAGTGCTGTTTCATTCTCTGTAGATGGTTGGGGAAAATCCGCCCCGCCAGAGCCGATCCGACATGACCCAGAACAAGCTGGCCCATCTCACCACGGGCAATGCTTCGCACCCCGTCGATCAGGTTGTGATGGCTCTTTAGGAGGTGCTGTGCCGCCTCCCGGCAGGCATGGCCAGCACTGGTCAGGTCAATGCCCCGCTTGCGACGATGGAACAGCTGGGCACCAAGAGCCTCTTCCAGAGCCTTGATCTGCTGGCTGAGCGCGGGCTGTGCGATGTCGAGCTTTTCAGCCGCACGAGCGACGTGGAGGGTTTCGCACACAGTGAGAAAGACAGCCAGCCGGCGTAGAGAAACAGACGTTAGATGTTCATCCATAATATTTAACTTATTAATAATGCCGCATGGTGAATATGGAACATATTATGGTGGCCGGATAGCCTTCCTTTTGCGACAGGAAGGACAATGTCATGGACAGGACGGATCACACAGCCAACCCATCGGTCATCGACCTACGCTCCGCTCTGGTTAGACTTGAGCAGTCTCCAGATGAACTGATTTCAACAGACCATGAGATCGACCCCCGCTCCGAACTGGCGGGTGTTTATAAACGTGTCGGGGCTGGGGGTACCGTCATGCGTCCGACCAGAACCGGTCCGGCGATGATGTTCGAGAATGTGAAAGGCTACCCCGGTGCACGCGTACTGGTTGGCCTTATGGCAAAACGCGAGCGCGTGGCCTTACTGCTTGACAGCAGACCCGAAGAGCTTGGGCGGCGGATGGGCGAGGCGGTCCTTAACGGGATTGCTCCGGTCGTCCTCAAGGGGCAGTCCGCTCCGTGTCAGGAACAGATCTTTCGGGCTGATGACCCGCACTTTGACCTGCGTAATCTTCTCCCGGCCCCAACCAATACGGAAGAGGATGCTGGCCCGTATTTCTGCCTCGGCCTGCTACTGGGTAGCGATCCGGATAACGGCCATACAGACGTGACTATTCATCGTCTGTGCGTGCAAGGGCGCGATGAACTCTCGGTCTTTTTCGCGCCCGGACGCCATATTGATGCCTTCCGTGCCAAGGCGGAAGAGCGAGGCGAAGCGCTGCCTATCACCATCAATATGGGACTGGATCCTGCCATCCCGATCGGCGCATGTTTTGAGGCTCCTACCACACCGCTGGGGTTTGATGAACTGACCGTAGCTGGCGGACTGCGTGGTAGAGCGGTTGAACTCGTAGATGCTGTGACGGTGAAAGAACGTTCCATCGCCCGGGCCGAAATCGTGATTGAAGGCGAGATCCTGCCGGGACGGCGGATACAGGAGGACGTCAATACCAATACCGGACATGCGATGCCAGAATTTCCCGGTTATAACGGTCCTGCCAATCCGTCCTTGCCGGTGATCAAGGTCACGGCGGTGACCATGCGGAAGAACGCTATTTTGCAGACATTGGTCGGGCCGGGTGAAGAGCATGTGAATCTGGCAGGCATTCCAACGGAAGCCAGTATTTTCAACGCTTGTGACAAGGCGCTGCCGGGGTTTGTAAAAAACGTTTATGCGCATAGCGCGGGTGGAGGAAAGCTGCTGGCGATCCTTCAGGTCTGCCAGCGTAGTGCGGGCGATGCGGGTAAGGCGCGTCAGGCCGCGCTGATTGCGCTGGCAGTTTATCGCGAACTCAAGAACATCATCATCGTGGATGATGATGTCGATCTGTTTGACAGTAACGATGTGCTCTGGGCCATGCAGACCCGGTATCAGGGCAATGTGGATACCATGTTTCTGCCCGGGGTGACGGGCCATGTGCTCGATCCCTCGCAGGTGCCGGAGTACGATCCCTCAATCCCTGCAAAAGGCGTGTCGTGTAAGACGATCTTTGACTGCACCTATCCGTGGAAACTGAGAGAGCATTTTGTGCGTGCGCAGTTCCGAGAAGTCGATCCGCATCCGTTCGCACCTTCGATCTTTCCCAAAGCGGGCATGTAATGCCGCAGGAACCTGTCTGCCGATCCGTCATCCCGCGCAGGCAGACAGGCTCTGTACTTCTGCCGTCATCAGGAAACATCTTCAGAACGGGAGCTTTCAATGACCCGAAAACGGATTGTCGTCGGTATTACGGGGGCATCGGGCTTCCAGTATGGGGTTGATGTCCTGAGCCTGCTGCGGGACGCGGATATCGAGAGCCATCTGGTCATGTCCCGTGGCGCGCAATTGACGCGTGAGCATGAAACAGGTCTGTCGGCTGAGGACGTGTATGCCCTTGCCACCTATATCCACTCACCAGGTGCGCTGGGCGCGCCCATTTCAAGCGGGTCCTTCCGCACCGAAGGCATGATTATTGCTCCGTGCTCCATGCACACGCTTGGTGCAATTGCATCGGGGGTGACGGATAATCTTGTCACGCGCGCGGCCGATGTCGCGCTCAAGGAGCGGCGGCGTCTAGTGCTGATGACGCGTGAGGCGCCGCTTCATCTGGGTCATTTGCGCAACATGCAGGCCGTGACCGAATATGGCGGTATCATTTTTCCGCCGGTGCCTGCCATTTACGCGGCGCCGCGCACAAGTGCCGATATCATCCGCCATAGTGCCGCGCGCGCCCTGTCCCTGCTGGGTGTGGAAGTCCCTGACATGCCCCGCTGGGGCGAAACACTGTCTGCCGTCTCAGCAGAAAAATAGGGAAACGGTCATGCTGATCGGCTCATATACAGATGCAGGCGTGGTGCTGACGGGCGGCATCCTCGGCGCGGCCCTGAGTGGGCATATTCCACAACGCCTGAAAGATGGTCTGCCTATGATGTTTGGTCTGGCATCCATGGGAATGGGTGTTTCGCTGATTGTCCACGGCCATGCCGTTGCCGTGATGGTCTTATCCCTGCTGCTTGGTGTCATCATAGGGGAAAGTTGCGCTTTGGAGACTCATCTGGGCGCGGTTTCCACATGGGGGAACCGGTTACTGGGACGCTTTGTGCCTATGCCTGCAGATCTGACGCCAGAGGTATTTCTTGAACGCTTCGTTGCCCTTACCGTTCTCTTCTGCGCAAGCGGAACTGGCATATTCGGTACCATTCACGAAGGTATGACGGGAGATCCCTCCATCCTGCTGGCCAAATCTGTTCTGGACTTCCTGACCGCCGCCATTTTTGCAACAACGCTGGGCTTTGCCGTTGCGGCCATATGCATTCCTCAACTGGCAGTTCTGCTGGCCCTTGCGACAGGTGCGACTTACCTTGCCCCGCTGACAACCCAGTTGATGAACGACAATTTTGCAGCCGTAGGGGGTGTGCTGATGCTGGCAACCGGCTTCCGGATATGCGGCATTGTCAAATTCCCGGTTGGTAATATGCTGCCCGCACTGGTGCTGGCCATGCCCATGACCACCATATGGCTAAGGTTTGTCGGACCATGACCATATTTACCCCCCGGATTGATGCCCTGATAGCAGAATTCCATGTCATGTCTCTGGCGGTTTGCGCCGGGCATCAGCACTGGGCAGCGCCTATATTCTATGTTTTTGACCCACTACGTGCACGCCTGCTGTTTGTGACAGACCCTTCGACCCGCCACGGCATTCTGCTGGGGCAGGCAGGGCGAGGGGTAGCAACAGTCAGTGGTCAGGACAGCTCCATTCCTCTCCTGCGAGGATTGCAGATGGAGGGGGCTGTGCGGAGGCTGGGCATTGAGGACCGGGAACTGGCAGCAAATCTTTATATGGCCCGGTTTTCTATTCCAGCCCATCTTCAGCCTGTCTACTGGGCGTTTACGCCGCTTTACATCAAGGCGACCGATAACAGGAACGGGTTTGGCTACAAGGAAGAATGGAGGGCGGAGTAACGGGTTGCCAAGTGTTCTGAATAGTTGGCTTTATTACAAATCCATACATTCTGTTCGACGCGCCATCGCGTGAATCCGGTTAATGAACCGCATCGAACGATTGACTGAACGGGGCATCTTACCTGCGATGAAAAGAATACTTCTAAAGCTGACCGCCTTTTTGTGGATTGTGGGACCGGCAATCAGCCTCCTCTCTGTGCTCTCGAACCCGGCGCGGGCCTCGGATATCGCCAGCCTGTCGGAGGTAAAGCCCGTTACCTCCTGTGAGGCGCTAGGCAATGTCGATCTTGCGCCCGCCGTGGGCGCTGCCGTTCACGGCCAGAAAGCGGCTGTGCTGGACACTCCAAAGGGTAAATTCTGCAAGGTCACGGGGCAGATCGCGCCTGCGATTTCCTTTGAAGTCGATCTGCCCATGGAGCACTGGACCCAGCGCTTTCTGCTCGGCGGTTGCGGTGGCCTGTGCGGAATGACGCAAGTGGGCGTCAGCAACGCGGGAGCATGTGTTCCGGCGCTAAATGGCGAATTCGTCATGGCGGGCGATGATATGGGCCATACTGGCTCCATGATGGGGCTGGCGCAGGGCGAATTCGGTAAAGACCCGCAAAAACGCATCGATTTCGCCTATCGCGCCAACCATGTCACCGCTCTGGCGGCCAAGGCCCTGACGGCGGCCTTCTACGGCCAGGCCCCGAAATATTCCTACTTTGTAGGATGTTCCGATGGCGGGCGTGAAGCCCTGATGGAGGCGCAGCGCTACCCCGAGGATTTTGACGGGATTTCCGCAGGGGCTCCGGCCGCACTGTTTACCGTGCAGAACTCCTTTTACCATGCGTGGAACGTGCGCGGGAACCAGCGTGCCGATGGCACCAATATCCTGCTGCAAAACCGTGTGGGGGTGCTGCATGACGCCGTTATCCGTCACTGCGATACGCTTTCGGGTGTAAAGGACGGCATTCTGGAAGAACCTCGCGCCTGCCATTTCGATCCCGTGTGGGTACAGTGCGCGGCAGGCCAGAGTGACACATCGGACTGCCTGACAGCGGAAGAAACGCAGGCGGCGCTACGGCTTTACAAGGGGGCCACAGATGCGGCGGGGCGCCCATACATCATCGGTGGTCCACTGCCGGGTTCAGAACTGCAATGGGCGCTGCCTGCCACAGCACGCGGAGAGTCCATGAGCCAGGGTATTGCCGCTTCCGCCATTGCCTATGTCATTCCGCTGCAGGTGGATGAAAAAGCGGCTGACCTGACCCGCTTTCATTTTGATGACGCGTCCTTCGCCACCATGACCAAGCTGGCACCACTGTATAATGCCGAGAACACAAACCTCCGTACGTTCCACCAGCACGGTGGCCGCTTGATCCTGTGGCACGGGTTGGCGGACCAGTCGATCTCGCCCCTGAACACCATCGCGTATTATCAGGGTGTGCAGCGGGAAATGGGTGTGGAGCAGACTGACAGTTTCCTGAAATTCTATCTGCTGCCCGGTGTGGGACATTGTGGAAACGGTGAGGGCTTCCCGCAGGTCGATTTTCTGTCCCCGCTCATGGCTTGGACGGAATCTGGCATTGCGCCCAACGCTATTCGTACGGAAAAGACAGCCCAAGGTGATGGGCCGATGGGACCGCCGCCCGGAGGGCACGGCAAGCCGCCGGCTGGTGGCCAGATCCACATGGCCCCCATGCCCAGCCAGCCTTACGCCCGGCCGGATGCGGTAGCGATCGCCAGCCGCCCGGTTTATCCCTACCCCTACATTGCGCAGTATGTCGGGGCAGGGGATGTGAATGATGCAGGGAATTACCGCCCCGTAAAGTCACCCGTCTTCCTGCCCATGACGTTTGCAAGCCATGCCTCGTTGCTGATCGGTCCGGATAATCAGAAGCAGTATGGCGTCCGGGACGGAAAGCTTGCCGTAGAAGACACGAAGTAACCGGAACAGTTTGCCACCTGGCGTCAGATGCCGGGTGGCGTGAGGCAGGCGACAGGCGCGATAGTCACGCCGGTTCCTGTGCACTGACCTCAATCAGCAGGTCGTCACCTGCGGGGTGATAGAACAGGGTCCAGCGGTCACGCCCACGCGTCATGACTTCCACCGGTCCTGGCAGATAGCCGTCAGCGCACAGGCTGGCATGTCGGGTGCGCACCTCCTGCGGATCATCGAGAATGAACCCGATATGGAAATTGCGCGGGTAGGGCTGGGGCATTTTGCTCATGTCCATCAGGACCAGCGTCATGCCATCCGTGCCCGTAAGCTGGGCAAAAGCGTGCTGTCCGCGTGTTTCTTCAAGAACAAACCCGAAGTGTTTTTCGAGCAGGGAAGACAGTGCCAGCACGTTGCTGGTGCAGAGGTTGATATGGTTCAGCTTCATCCGAAAAGCCCTGTATCATGCGTTGCAGGCGGACCTGTGAACGGGTGATCCATCCTGTTCCCCTTGAGGACAGGACGCGCGACAGCCGTCACATCATGGCGTCTGAACCATGTGATCCGGCCGCGGGATCTGCTCTGGCAGGAGAGCATGATCAGAACCATGTTCAGGGCGTCGGGCTTACCAAACCGACATACGTCTTTTTCGGCGCTCTCTTTCTGCCAGACTGCGTTCTGGCCGTAAAGCCGGAGGCTGGAGCAAAGACGTGGGCCACTTTCAGGCTTGTATGTGTGCCTTGGCTGGAAACCGGTATAATATCTTTTGGAAAGTTGGAGATCACAGGTGGCGCTGGACCGCCATATGGAAAGCACGCACCTGATGACATGTGAGCAAGGCTCGGGCGGTTCTCCTGTCTCCCTGCCTGTCGCGGCCATTACGCTCTCGCCAGCGTTTGACACACGTCCGGTCAAGGACGGGTCTTGCCCAGATCAACCAGTTGTGTGGGAGTATGTCGGTAACGCGAGCGCCTAGTTGGGACGAGTAGAGACGCCACTGGCCGGAACCAGGCTTTCCTGCGGCCTGATGCAGGGAATTGGCCGACTGGCTCCGCTTGCGCGGGACTGGAAACACGATTAATTCGTCACATTGCTTGTTCGCGTTTTACGGAGTGGCATGACCGATCGTCCCAAGCCTCGAATTTCGGCCCGAAAACAGCCCAAGCAAACCCGCTCCGCCGGGCTTGTGGCAACCATTCTGGAAGCCGCAACACTGGTGCTGGCGGAGGAAGGTGCCACCCGCTTTACGACAGCGCGCGTTGCCGAGAAGGCAGGCGTAAGCGTTGGTTCACTGTATCAGTATTTTCCCAACAAGGCAGCGATCCTGTTCCGGCTCCAGGCCGACGAATGGCGGCGAACGACAGGAATGCTGCGCGATATCCTTGAGGATAAGCGTCATCCGCCCCTGGAGCGTTTGCGCGCGGTCACTCATGCCTTCATACGCTCCGAATGCGAAGAGGCGGCAGTTCGCGTGGCGCTGGGCGATGCGGCTCCTCTTTATCGGGATGCGCCCGAGGCCTCGGAAGCACGGGAATCCGGCGACCGGATCATGCTGCGTTTCATGCAGGAGCTTCTCCCGGACGCGCCCGACCGAACGCGTGAGCTGGCGGCTGATCTGATCACGATGACCTTCAGCGCGGTCGGCAAGGAATTTTCCGGGACTGCCCGGACAATCGCGGAAATCGATGCCTATGCGGACGCCATGGCCGACATGTTCTGCGCCTGGCTTGTGAAGATCTCGGCCGACTATACTGTTTGACCGAGAGCGGTAACTGCTCTGCCTCCCGTGTGGGAAATGCGAACCCGCTCGATGAGCCCGGCGGCGCGCTCCCAATATTTCTGATGAAAAACACTGAGTATTTCAAAGCCGTTCTGTGGGCGGCGCAATGCGAATAGTGGAAATGACGGATTCGTCGTATTTTTGTAGGGCGCACGGAAAGCGCGAAACCTAGTGCGGAGATCACCCCATGACCGCCCCCGTGACCCTCGAAAAGACCTCGACGCTGACCAGCGCGCCTGTTGCGCCTTTGCTGGATCGCCTGTTTGCTGAGGCAGACGCCGCAACAAGCCCTGCCATCTCGGAATTGCCCAGTGAGGAATTGCAGCGCCTTGCCGGAAGCCGGACCGACTATCGGAAATTCTATGGTCTCGCAAAAGACCTGTGGCTCCCTGTTTCGCGTGAGACGGGTACGCTGCTTTACATGCTGGCACGCGCCAACTGGGCGAAAGGCATTGTTGAATTTGGAACGTCCTTCGGTCTTTCCACCATCCATCTCGCCGCCGCGCTGCGCGACAATGGCGGTGGCAGGCTGATTACCACCGAGTTTGAACCCTCCAAGATTGCTCGCGCCCGACATCATCTTGAAGAAGCGGATCTGGCCGATCTTGTGGAGTTCCGCGAGGGCGACGCCCTGCAGACGCTGGCGACCGGTCTCCCCGAGAGCATCGATCTCGTACTGCTTGACGGTGCCAAGCCGCTCTACCCCGATATTCTCGATCTTCTGGAGGACAGGCTGCAGACCGGCGCGCTGATCGTCGCGGATAATGCCGATCACAGCCCTGCGTATCTGGCGCGCGTCCGCTCTCCTGCCGCCGGGTATCTCTCCGTACCGTTCGCCGGGGATGTCGAACTGTCCGTAAGGCTTGGCTGAACATAATTCCAATATCTGAAGAGGACGGAACCATGCATGTCTTCGTAACAGGGGCCACCGGCTGGATCGGTTCCGCCGTGGTTCAGGATCTGATCGGTGCCGGGCATCAGGTGACCGGCCTGGCCCGGAATGATGAAAAGGCGGCTCGGCTGGCCGCGTCCGGTGCGACGGTCTTACGCGCCACGCTCGATGATCTGGACGCGCTGAAAAACGCCGCCTCAACAGCAGATGCGGTCATTCACACGGCGTTCAACCATGATTTCTCGAAATTCCCCGAAAGTGCGGCGCAGGATCAGCGTGTGATTGAGGCGTTGGGCAGTGCGCTGGAAGGATCGGAACGCCCGCTTCTCGTCACATCCGGTCTGTCGGGCCTGTCTGCCGGCGCAACGGAGGCGGACCTGCCTGATCCGGCCTCTCCGCGCAGGTCTGAGGTGGCCGCGCGGGCGCTGAAGGAACGTGGTGTCCGTGTTGCCACGGTGCGGCTCGCGCCGTCAGTACACGGCATCGGCGATCACGGGTTCATTCCGATCGTCATTCGCCTGGCGCGCGAAAAGGGGGTATCAGCCTATATCGGTGACGGCCAGAACAAATGGTCCGGCGTCTATCGACTGGACGCGGCAAAAGTCTATCGGCTTGCGCTCGAACAGGGCGTAACCGAACCCGTCTATCATGCTGTTGCCGATGAAGCCGTGCCGTTCAGGGACATTGCCAGCATCATTGGTCGTCGGCTCGGCTTGCCGGCCGAGCCGAGAGAACGGGAGCATTTTGGCTGGTTCGCCACCATGGCGGGCGGTAACATGGCGGCTTCCAGTGCGCGAACGCGTGCGCTTCTCGGCTGGAACCCGACAGGCCCTTCACTGCTCGCTGATCTCGAACAGCCTGCTTACTACGCCTGACGTCCATCAAACGGGCCGCTCATGGCCTGTACGGTGCCTCGGATACCGGCGTAATCTGGAACCGCATGATCGGTATTGACTTCAGCAACCTGTTCTACGGACTCAAATATGAAATCCCGCGATTTTGGCCGTGGACGGGGGCGTAATCGTCAACGTCTCCAGTGTGTTCGCCGATTGTGGTGGCCCTGCTTACCCGAATTGCACATGGGTAACCTGTTCGGAGATATCCCACAGGCGGGCAGCATCCTGCCGGTCGAGCGCTGCGGGGGGCATTTTGGCGGCGGTGGGATACCCCCGCGTCTCGCTCAGTTTATCGGGGCCATAATAGCAGCCCCCTTTTGCCTCCGATGACGTCGCGGCGAAAAGTGTCGGGAGTGCGCCCTGGGCGGCTGGCTGGAAGAGAAACCACAATATCCGCCGCGCAAGGCCCAATATGCTCGAAGCCCCAGCCCCGTTCGGAAGCAGATCCGTACGCGAAATGCCGGGATGGGCGGCGATGCTGGTGATCCCCCAGTTTCCCGCTTCGCTGCGACGCTGGAGTTCCAACGCAAACATCAGGCAAGCCAGCTTGGACTGGCTGTAGACCGGCATGGGCTTATAGTTACGTGTTGCCTGAAGATCATCAAACGTGATCCGACCGTCACGCGCTGCAATGCTGGAGAGTGTTACAACGCGCGGATGGTCCCCCTTGCGAAGCAGGGGCAGCAGATGCGCGGTGAGGGCGAAATGTCCAAGATAATTGGTTCCAAACTGCAGTTCGAAACCATCCGAGGTCACTTTACGTGTGGGTGGCATCATCACGCCAGCATTGTTGATAAGCACGTCGAGATGATCATGTTGGCTACGCAGACGTTCGCCAAACGCGGCAATTGACGCAAGATCAGCCAGATCAAGAGCCTCAAAGCTGATGTCTGCCTTGGGAGTGTCCCTTTTGATCCGGACGACAGCTTCTGCGCCTTTGCTCGGGTTTCGTCCGGCGAGAATTACCGTTGCTCCGGCGCGCGCGAGCGCCAGCGCATCCTCAAACCCAAGGCCGCCGGTCCCAGTCACGACGAATGAACGGCCACGTGTGTCTGGAATGTCTGATGTCGTCCATTTTCTCATATTCGGTTCCTGTAAAAGCAACAAATTCTCTTTGGGGAGTAATGGTCGATAGTCCGATGGCGCTCGCCATTGATCTCGGCAGCTGCTCGATATTTAGCTGTGCCTGTCGGGAGGACGAATGCCCGAACTGCCAAATTTCTTGCCCGATCCTGCAATGGTCTGGCTCAGGCCATGCGCAGGGTGTAGATTGGAGCCGTTGGAATTTGGGCCGGAGCAAGGCATGTCTTCATCTCTCGCCAGAGCTGTAACCTGCTATCTGGACGCGCAGGGTTGTGGCGCGAATGGGCTTTGCACGACGTCGTTCGACGGTCTGAATATCATCAGACTGAGCGAAAAGACGCCGCCGAGTGGCATGGTCTACAAACCGTCGCTCTGCATCACCCTTCAGGGTGCGAAGGCGGTGGAGTTTGGCGATGCCATTTTTGAGTATGGCGCCATGGCGTTCCTGCTGGTCAGCATCGAAATACCCGCTCTTGGCCGTGTGACAGAAGCGAGCTCTGAATGTCCCTATATCGGCATCACCCTGGATCTGGACGCAGGGATCCTGCGTGAAGTTATGGCGGAACTCGCTCAGCCGCCCGTTCCCTCGAATGATCAGGGTATCGGGGTCTTCGTCGCCGACCTATCTGAAGATCTGGCGGATTGCATCCGACGACTTGTACGACTGCTTGATAATCCTGCGGCGCCCCCGATCCTCTGGCCTGCGATCATGCGGGAAATCTGTTTCTGGCTGTTAACAGGGCCTCATGCGGGCGAGGTCTGTAAACTCGTCCTGCCCGACAGTCACATGCAACGGGTTGCAGAGGCCATTCATCTGCTGCGCGCCAACTTTACGAAGCCGGTAAGGATTGAGCATCTTGCCGCCGTTGCACGCATGAGCCTCTCGTCTTTCCATCAGCATTTCAAGACACTGACGTCTATGACACCGCTCCAGTATCAAAAACAGTTGCGTCTGCTTGAGGCGCGCCGCCTGATGGTATCAGAGGACGTCAACGTCTCGCACGCGGCGTTTGAAGTTGGTTACGAAAGCCCGTCGCAGTTCAGTCGGGACTATGTTCGCAGGTTCGGGACAGCACCCAAACGCGACGTGATGGAACTTCGGTCCTTTATCATCTGATCATGCGGCTCCGTGTGTGAGGCTCTGCCCATCGGACTATGTCAGATTTTGTGGTTCCAGCAATCGCCGATTCACCGGCCAAAGATGCCTGTCCACCGGGTGAATTTAGCAGACAGGCAGCAGAGCCTCCATGGCGGACGTCCACTCCCATGGTTGTGATGCCGGAATGCGGGCGTTCCGTCCATCGGCACGATGCGATCGACGCGCTCCGTTTACCGTCGTCTCATCATGTTTTACCACGCCGTGGCGATGAACGCGCGCCGCGTCGCTCGGGCGCTTCCGTCGCGAGTGATCGTGGAGGGAGAGAGCCTCGGGAAAGTTGGCGACCGATACGCGAGAAAGTCCTGCCGAGACGTGGGCGAAACGCACGGCCGGTCGGGTGTCGGCATCAACCATGCATCGGCTCGCCTCACTCCGCAGCGACGGCGACGCCCTGCGCCGGGGACCGCCTGATCCGCAGCGCCATCAGAGCCGCGACCACCCCGGCGATCCCAGCCATTACCAGCATGTCACGATAGCTTCCCTGTGCTTGGCGCAGCACACCCGCGAGCGACGCCGCGAGGGCCGCGCCGATTTGATGACCGAACACGATCCATCCAAATACGACCGGTGCGCGTGCCTCGCCGAAGGCGGCGTTGGCGAGCCGAAGCGTTGGCGGCACCGTTGCGATCCAATCCAAGCCGTAGAACACGCCGAACAGCGCCAGACTGACGCCGTGGAAGTCTACGAATGGCAGCGCCATCAGCGACAGGCCGCGCAGTCCGTAATAGGCGAAAAGCAGCCGCCGCGCATCCATCCGGTCGGTGAGCCAGCCCGAGGCGGTGGTGCCGAACAGGTCGAAGAGCCCCATGAGCGCGAGATACCCCGCTGCCGGGACTTCATCGACGCCGTGATCAGCGCAGATCGCGATGAAATGCGTGCCGATCAGCCCGTTCGTCGTGAAGCCGCACACGAAGAACGTCAGGAACAGCAACCAGAAATCCCGCGTCGTCATAGCTTCGCGCAGCGCCGACACCGCGATGCGCAGCGGATGGCGCGACGGGCGTGCGGAAGGGGCATAACCCTCCTGCGCCCCGTGCGGCACCAGTCCCAGACGCTCGGGGTGCTCGGGTAAGAATAGCACGACGAGCGGTACGAGGCCCAGGCAAACGACCGTCACGGCGATGATCGGCCCTCGCCAGCCATGCGTCTGTGCGAGGGAAGCCAGTGCCGGCAGGAACAGCAGTGACCCCGTCGCCGTGCTCGCCGCGAGCAGCCCCATGACCGTGCCGCGACGCGCCACGAACCAGCGATTGACGACCGTCGCTCCGAGCACCATTGCGACTGCCCCAGTGCCGAGACCGGTCAGCAGGCCCCAGGTGAGAAAGAATTGCCACGGCGCGGTCATGAACAGCGAAAGTGCGGACGATGCGCTGATCAGCAGAAGCGCACCGATCAGCGTGCGCCGGATACCGATCGACTGCATCAGCGCCGCCGAGAACGGTCCCACGAAACCGTAGAGGAAAATGCCTAACGCGGCGACCGATGAGACCGTGGTCCGGCTCCACCCCAACTCCATTTGCAGGGGCATCATCAGGATGCCGGGTGTCGCGCGCACGCCGGCCGACACCAGCAAGGAAAGAAAGGTGAGCGCTACGACCGCCACGAAGACGGTACCCTTGCGGATGTGAAGGTTTCTGCTCATATGACTGACCGGTAAGTTACAATACATTCAGCGTAGGTACCGGTCGGTAACATCGTCAAGCGGAAATATGTCATGAAGCGACCCACCAGCGGCGTCAGCGCCGCCGAACGTATCCGGAAATCAGCTCGCGAACTGTTCTACAGCAACGGAATACGCGGCGTCGGTGTCGACGAGATAGTGCAGAACGCGGGTGTCACCAAGCCGTCGCTCTATCGTGCCTATGAGTCCAAGGATGGCCTGGCTGCGGTCTATCTCGATGAATTCTTCCGGACCTGTCGTACGCGCTTCGAGGAGGCCGAGGCCGCCTGTCCTGACGATCCGCGCGGCCAACTCCTCGCCTATTTCGACGGTCTGGCTGAACGGGCCTCCCGTCCGGCCTATCGCGGCTGCGGGCTGACAAACGCAATTCTGGAGTTCCCCGATCGCGACCACCCGGTCCGCCAGGAGGCCGCGCGACTGAAGCAGGCGATGGCTGACTGGATCGCCTCGCGCGTCGCGCTTCTGGACGCACGTGACCCTGAGCCTCTGACCTCCGGTCTGGTGCTGCTGATGGAGGGGGTATTCGTCGCGGGACAGGCCTTCGCGCCGCCCGGCCCGGGCGCTCACGCCGGCATGGTGGCCCGTCTCCTGCTTGATGTGTAAACGTTATGAAGCGCCTCTGAGCATTGGGCTCTAAGCTTCTGCTCTCGCCTTCATCCTTGTCATTCAATCAGGCTTCATGGCTTTGCAAAACCGGATGTGGCCCGAAATTATCCTTCCCGATCAGGTTACTCTGTTAGGTTCTGTTGACAAAGATCTTTTCAGACTGGCTTGGACGTGATTCAACGTTGGTCTTTGCGGAGGCCTGTGGATGCGTGGCGACCTGACGGACGAGGAATGGGCGATCATTGGCGGCCTGCTGCCGCCTGAACGTGGCCGTTGGTCACGACCGGCACAGGATAACCGTCTGTTTCTCAATGGAATGCTTTATGTCCTGCGTGTTGGTTGCCCATGGCGGGACATGCATGAGCGCTACGGAAAATGGAACTCGGTCTATGTGTGGTTCCGTCGATGGGCAGAACAGGGCGTCTGGGACGCTCTGCTGGAAACGCTGGTTGAACTCGGTCTGACCGATGACTGGCAGCACATGATCGACAGCACGGTCGTTCGGGCTCACAGCCAGGCAGCTGGCGCAAAAGGGGGACGCATAAGGAAGGCTTTGGTCGAAGCCGCGGCGGCTTTACGAGCAAGAACCACGCCCGTGCTGACGGTCAGGGACGCCCTCTTGGCTTCGACCTGACGGGGGGTGAAGTTTCTGATTATTCCGGCGCTGATGCCCTGATGGACCTGCCGGTCGCAACACCGCGCCGACTTCTGGCCGACAAGGGGTATGATAGTGACAGGATACGAGAGAACCTGCTTTTTCGAGGCATTCTTCCCGTAATCCCACCGCGTTCAAATCGCACAGAGGATATTCCCTGCGACTTCCGTCGTTATCGGGATCGAAACCGTATCGAGCGGATGTTCAACAAACTGAAGCAGTTCCGACGTATCGCCACACGATATGACAAGACAAGAAAATCGTTCCTCGCCTTTCTTAACCTCGCAGCCGTAAAATTGTGGCTACCATCTTTTGTCAACAGAACCTAGTTGTTTAGTTCCGTGGTTTGATGAGTTGGTTTGGTGATGAATCTTTCTGGCTCTGCACTCCAGATCTTGCAGATGTATTCATAGGGTGTGAGACCGTTGAGGGTCCTGAGCCTTCGCCCGCACTTATAGGCGGCCATGAAATCATTGAGTGCGTCCTCAACTGCTCATGACTGGTATAATGGAACCGTTTAACGGTTGCTTCCCTGACTGTACGACACGTCCGTTCGACCTGCCCATTGGTGCAGGGGCAATTGGGTTTCGTCAGGTGATGCTCGATCCCGTTGGTCTTGCAGATCATGTCGAAACACATGGAACGTGACCATGCCATACCGCGGCTACGAGGCTGCTCGGCGAACTGGATGTCATTGTCGGTCAGGATGGCATGAATCCGGTAGGGCACGACACGCAGAAGATGTTCGAGAAACTCCCAGTCTGTTCTTCTGTTCGCCTTGTCCGCGAGCTGCACCACCGCAAACTTGCTTGTCCGGTCTATGACGACGAAAAGATGCTGTTTGCCTTCAGTGGTCTGGACCTCGGCGATGTCGAGGTAGAAACCCGATCGGGTAGCGTTTGAAGCGCTGACACTTCGGTTTGTCCCCTTCAATGTCAGGCAGGCGTGAAATCCCGTGACGCTGAAGACAGCGATGCAGCGCTGAGCGTGTCAGATGCGGGATGGTGGCCTGCAACGCATAAAGACAATCATCCAGAGGCAGTAAAGCATGTCGACGAAAAGCCACGATCATCGTTTCGTCCGTCTCGGACAGGACCGTTGAGTGCGGCTCTCTGGGATCGGTCTTCTGATCTCCGCCAGTCTGACGCTTCCGCCACTTCGCCACTGTTTTTGGATTGATCCCGAATTCCGCGCTCAGCACCGTGAGCGAGGTTTTCGATCGCTGTATTGCTGCTCGCATGGCGTGCGTATAGGAAAAAACAAGGATGTGTATAGGATGCAGTTGGGAAGTGTGTTCCCGCGTAAGCAAGGGTGGAGCACCGTAGGCGCGACAAGTTCGACCGAAAAGTCATCTCTAAAAAGTGATGATGGTGGTGTAAAATTGGTGGTTTTGGCGTAAATCAGGCGATCAGGTCGTAGATCGGGACTAAAGGCTCATAACCTGAAGGTCATAGGTTCAAATCCTATCCCCGCAACCAAGCATAAATGTCTGAAAAGACAGAAAAAAAGCCACCCAATCGGGTGGCTTTTTTTGTGCCTGAATCACTCCGCAGGATGCACATAGGATGCAAATGGGATGGAAAGCGCAGCGTAGAGACGACTGATCGCAGGCGTTTCACGATCGCGTGTTGGGTGTGATGGAACCCGGCGACGGTCAGTGGTGCGATCCCATGTTACGGTGGATCATGGTGTCTGATCCTCTCGATTCCGTGCTGGCAGGAGAGTCCCGTTGAGCGGCGCGGTTGCGTCGTCCGAGGCGCTGGCCGGCCTCGTGGAGCGGGTGACGTTCCACAACGCCGAAAATGGTTTCTGCGTCCTGCGCGTGAAGGTGCGGGGGCAGCGTGATCTGGTCACCGTTGTCGGCCATGCCGCCATGATTTCGGCGGGCGAGTTTGTGCAGATGTCGGGGCGCTGGTTCAACGACCATACCCACGGCCTCCAGTTCAAGGCCGAGTTCCTCAAGGCCAGCCCGCCGACCACGGTCGAGGGCATCGAACGTTATCTTGGCTCTGGCATGATCCGGGGCATTGGGCCGGTTTATGCGAAGAAACTGGTGAAAGCGTTCGGCGAGGCCGTGTTCGATCTGATCGAGCAGGAACCGCATCGCCTGCGGGAGGTGACGGGTATTGGCCCGAAGCGCGCCGAACGGATTGTCGGTGGCTGGGCGGATCAGAAGGTGATCCGCGAGATCATGCTGTTCCTGCACAGCAACGGCGTGGGCACCTCGCGGGCAGTGAGGATCTTCAAGACCTACGGGCAGGACGCGGTCAGACTGATCAGCGAGAACCCCTATCGGCTGGCGAAGGATATTCGCGGGATCGGATTCAAGACCGCTGACCAGATAGCCCGGAAGATGGGGATCGCACCCGACGCCATGATCCGGGTGAGGGCCGGGATCTCCTACGCGCTCGGCGAGGCGATGGATGAAGGGCATTGCGGCCTCCCGGTGGGGGAATTGCTGACCAGCACCGCCGAACTACTGGAGGTCGCGGCCCCCCTGATCGAGACGGCCCTTGCGCTGGAACTGGAAGCAGGCGACGTGGTTGCCGACAGCGTGGGCGAGACGGGCTGCATCTTCCTTGCTGGTCTTTATCGCGCGGAGCAGAGCATCGCCGAGCGATTGCGCGCCTGCGCCATTGGCCGTCCGCCCTGGCCTGACATCGACGCGGAAAAGGCCATGACCTGGGTGGAAGGCAAGACCGGGCTTGCCCTGGCCCCCAGCCAGCAGGAGGCAGTGCGCCTTGCCTTGCGCAGCAAGGTGCTGGTGATCACCGGCGGTCCCGGCGTGGGCAAGACCACGCTGGTCAACGCCATCCTCAAGATTGTGACGGCCAAGGGTACGGACGTACAGCTCTGCGCGCCGACGGGACGGGCAGCGAAACGCCTCTCGGAAAGCACCGGACTGGAGGGCAAGACCATCCATCGGCTGCTGGAGACCGATCCGGCCAATGGCAGTTTCAAGCGGGATGACACTAACCCGCTGACCTGCGATCTGCTGGTCGTGGACGATTCTGATGCGGTCCCTGCTACGCGCGTTGCCTGACAGCGCAGCGCTGCTGATTGTCGGCGATGTGGACCAGTTGCCATCGGTTGGGCCGGGGCAGGTGCTGGCCGATATCATCGGCTCGGGCGCCGTACCGGTGGTGCGGCTGACCGAGGTGTTCCGTCAGGCGGCGCAGAGCCGGATCATTACCAACGCGCACCGGATCAATGAGGGCAGGATGCCCGAACTGAGCGCGGAAGAGGGTTCGGATTTCTACTTCGTGGAGGCGGCCGACCCAGAGATCGGACTGCGCAAGCTGTTGGCTGTGGTGAGGGACCGCATTCCGGCCCGGTTCGGGCTGGACCCGGTTCGGGACGTGCAGGTGCTCTGTCCGATGAACCGGGGTGGACTTGGCGCACGGTCGCTGAATATCGAATTGCAGCAGGCGCTGAACCCACCAGGCGAGGTGAAGGTCGAGCGATTTGGCTGGACCTATGGGCCGGGCGACAAGGTGATGCAGATCGCCAACGATTATGACCGGGATGTTTTCAATGGCGATCTCGGCGTTATCGACAGGATCGATATCGAAGAGGGTGAACTGACGGTCTCATTCGATGGACGGGAGGTCGTTTATGGCTTTGGCGAGCTGGACGAACTGGTGTTGGCTTACGCCACGACCATCCACAAGAGCCAGGGATCGGAATATCCGGCCGCCGTCATCCCGTTGGTGACGCAGCATTACGCCATGCTCGCGCGGAACCTGCTCTACACGGGGGTGACACGTGGCCGGAAACTCGTCGTGCTGGTGGGCCAGAAGAAGGCGCTGGCCATCGCCGTGCGTAATCAGGGCGGAAGGCGGCGATGGTCGAAGCTGAAAGAGTGACTGGCGCAGGGAGCGATATGACGCAGCGATGCTTTCATGTCGGCTTCCGCCTCAAGTCAGGCATCTAAGTGATGACGGCGATTGCCCGGAAGCCGACGTTTTTAGGTGAAGGGGATGCGGTGGAGGACCGTATCCTGCGCCGCGCGATCGAACTGCGTGTTGGTCGCCCATACATCGCGGTGCTGGAAGCGCATCGGCGACGTCGGTTCGCAGCGCAATATACCAAGGCGGCGAACGATGCGGCGAGGCTGGCCCCTTGGTCGGATCAGGACGCGGCGTAACTTCGCTATGGGCGCAGCAGCCAAAGCAGCGCCCCGCATTCTGATAGTCGACCCACTGAATGATGCTGACGCGTCGCAATTGATTGCCGCTCTGGCGAAAAAGGGCGGCAGTGGTATCATGCCTCTGTCGTGATGAATGCGTGGCTGCTAATCCTGCAGTCCAGAGAAGGAGAGCAGGCCAGCGTAATGGAATCCAATATCGAAGCACTTGAAAAACGCCTGTGGACGGCGGCGGATCAACTGCGCGCCAACAGTGATTTTGCCAGTAACGAGTATTTCTTGCCCGTCATGGGTCTGATCTTCTTGCGCCATGCCTACAGCCGTTATCTGGCGGTGAAGCCTGAAATTGAAGCGGGCCTGCCGAGCCGTGGCGGTGTAACCCGGCCGCTGACCAAGGAAGACTTCACCAGCCGGGGCGCGATCTTCCTGCAACCCGAAGCGCAGTTCGATCATCTTGCCAGCCTGCCGGACGGTGCGGATCGTGCAAAGGCGATCATTGCTGCCATGGAGGCGGTGGAAGGTGACTATGCCACGCTGGCGGGCGTGCTGCCTAAAAACGAATATCAGCAACTGGAAAACGACGTTCTGGGCGATGTGCTGCGCATCTTCAACGATCCAGCACTTCAGAATGCAAAGGGTGACGTGTTCGGACGCATCTACGAATATTTCCTGACGCAGTTTGCTGATCAAAGCGCGCATGACGGGGGCGAGTTCTTCACGCCCCCATCCATCGTGCAGATGATTGTCAACGCGATCGAGCCGGATCATGGCAGCGTGTTGGACCCCGCCTGCGGTTCGGGTGGCATGTTCGTCCAGAGCGCGCATTTCATCGAGAAGATGCAGCAAGACCCGACCAAGGTCGCCACCTTCTACGGTCAAGAAAAAAACGCAACGACCATCCGGCTCGCCAAGATGAATCTTGCCGTTCATGGGCTGGAAGGGCGGATTGAACCCGGCATCACCTATTATACCGACGCGCATGAACTGGTGGGCAAGGCCGATTTCGTGATGGCCAATCCCCCGTTCAACGTGGACGAGGTGGACGCGGTGAAGATCAAGAACGACCCCCGCCTGCCCTTTGGTCTGCCCGGCGTGAACAAGAGCAAGAAAGTTTCTAACGGCAATTATCTGTGGATTAGCTATTTCTACAGCTACTTATCGGATGCGGGCCGCGCGGGGTTTGTCATGTCGAGCCAGGCATCGAGCGCGGGCGGGGAGGAAGCCAAGGTTCGGCAAAAGCTGATCGAGACTGGCCATGTCGATGCGATGATCGCGATCCGGGGTAATTTCTTCTATACCCGCACCGTCCCCTGCGAATTGTGGATGTTCGACAAGGCGAAGGCGGCGGAGCATGCCGACAAGGTGCTGATGCTCGATGCACGGCAGGTGTTCCGCAAGGTGACTCGCAAGGTTTTCGACTTCTCCCCCGAACAGTCGCAGAACTTGACGGCGATCTTCTGGCTTTATCGTGGGCAGGAGGAGCGATTCCGGGAACTGGTCGCCGCCTATCTGGACCGGGCGATGGCTGAGGCGCTGGCAGGCGACGCGGCGATGGAGCCGTTTTTGGATGCGCTAGACAGACTGATCGAGACGCTGGATGAAGGCGCGCCCGATAAGTTGACCGACGCCCGCGCAGTTTTTCAGGTGGATTGGGACACCTATGTCGCAGCGACCAAATCACTGGGCGACGAATGGATCGATGGCACGGTCGCCATTGCCGAACTACATGAAGGCCGTGACGCTCTGGAACCACTGGCGGAAACCAGCCGTGATCTGGTGAAGCAGATCGACCAGTTGTTCAAGCTGGCGGAGAAGGCGCATCGCGATACGGGCGGCAAGCGGGGCAAGACCAGCCCAGTCAAGGCGCTGGAGGAGGCGCGGATCGATGCAGTCGATCAGTTAAAGCTGGTGCGCTATTTCCACCGGCAGGCGCACTGGCTGCTGAGCCGCTTTCCTGATGCACGGCTGGTCGCGGTGCCGGGATTGGTCAAGCTGGTAGATCGGACGGAACTGGCGGTAAACGACTGGTCGCTGACACCAGGCCGCTATGTCGGCGTTGCTCCGGAAGAAGAGGATGAGGATTTCGATTTTGAAGGCGTGATGCGCGATATTCACATCGAGCTTGCCGGGTTGAATGAGGAAGCAGCTGCGCTGGCTGTGCAGATTCAGGCAAATTTTGCGGGATTGGGGCTGTGACTTTTATAGAACTTCCCCTTTCCAAAGTTCTTAGCTTTCATAACGGAAAGAAGCCTCCAGAACTTGTAAGTGCAGGTTATCCAGTTTTTGGTTCGAACGGCCCAATTGGTTTGACAAAAGCCTTCAATCACGAAAATGCTGTCATCCTTGGGCGTGTAGGCGCTTACTGTGGGTCGGTTGAGTATTGCGAAGGGCGTTTCTGGGCTTCTGACAATACCATTGTCGTTAAGCCGCTGGATGGCTTTGATGCAAAGTATCTCTACTATAGTTTGAAGAACCAGCCACTCCGTAGTTACGCAGGCGGCGCAGCGCAGCCACTGATAACCCACGGTATTCTGAAGCCGATAAAAGCGAAATATCACGGACAAGGAGATCAGAAGCGGATTGCCAACATTCTCTCTGCCTATGATGATCTCATCGAAAATAACCGGCGGCGGATTGCCTTGTTAGAGGAGGCCGCGCGGCAGCTTTACAAGGAATGGTTCGTCCGCTTTCGCTTCCCCGGCCATGAACATGTCAAAATTATCGACGGCGTGCCGGAGGGATGGGAGCCGACTAGGCTGGGTAACCTCGTCTCAACGAATAGCCGATCATACTCGGCAAAGAGCATACCCGAGCATTTGCGTTACATCGACATATCGGCAGTGAACAAAGGCGAAATCACGCTCAACTCCCCAATATCATCTGAAGAAGCGCCGGGGCGGGCGAGGCGGATAGCCAGGCATGGCGATGTGATTTGGTCCAACGTGCGGCCGAACCTCCGCGCATATGCGCTGGTGATGAATCCTGATGAAATCGATGTTTTTTCGACGGGTTTTACCGTGCTGAGCAGCGCAATTTTGCCATTTTCGTTCCTGTATTTACATACGACAACAGATGCTTTCGTGAATTATTTGATGAATCATACGACTGGTGCGAGTTATCCTGCCGTACGACCAGATGATTTCGAAAGAGCAGAGATGATCATGCCGCCAGAAAACCTGCTTATCGCTTTCCACGAACTATGCGAACCAAACTTCGAAATGATGGCTGTCCTCAGGCAGCAAGCGGACCAGCTCGCCAAAGCCCGCGATCTACTTATTCCCAAACTCATGAGCGGAACCCTAACTGTATGAAGCCGTTGAACGAAGACACGCTGGTTCAGGCGACTATGGCCGACTATCTAGCCGACGCGCTGGGCTGGGACAGCGTGTATGCGTTCAACACCGAAATATTGGGTGCGGAAGGGACGCTGGGGCGGGCGTCCGAACAAGATGTCATCCTCACCCGCCATTTGGGCGAAGCGCTGATCCGGCTGAATCCCGGCCTGCCGGACTCCGCCTATGTCGACGCGCTGCGCCAGATTACCGATGCGCCGCTTGGGTCGAGCCTGATGGCAATCAACCGGGACGCCTATGCGCTGGTCAAGGATGGCGTGCAGGCCAGCTTCCGCAATGCGAAGGGCGAACTGGTCAAACAGCGGCTGCGCCTGATCGATTTCGACACGCCCGAAAACAACCATTTCCTATGTGTGCGGGAATTGTGGATCAAGGGTGACCTGTATCGCCGCCGCGCCGACATTGTCGGCTTCGTCAATGGCCTGCCGCTGCTGTTTGTCGAGTGCAAGGCAGTCCATAAGGACATCCGCCACGCCTATGAGCAAAATCTGTCCGATTATAAGGACACGATCCCTCACCTATTTTACCACAACGCCTTCATCATCCTGACCAACGGTCATGAGGCGAAGATTGGTTCGCTCTCCAGCCGTTATGAGCATTTCAACGACTGGAAGCGGTTGGAAGAGGATGAACCAGGCGTTGTCGATCTGGAGACGATGCTGAAGGGCGTCTGCGCCAAGGCCAATTTCATCGACATCCTGGAAAATTTCATCCTGTTCGATGATGGCGGCGAACGGCTGGTCAAGATTGTGGCGCGCAATCACCAGTTTCTGGGTGTCAACCGGGCCATCGCGGCGGTGAAGGATCGCAAGGCGCGAAGCGGTAAGCTGGGCGTGTTCTGGCACACGCAGGGATCAGGTAAGAGCTATTCCATCGCCTTCCTTACGCAGAAGGTTCATCGGAAGATCGGGGCGAATTTCACCTTTCTGGTGTGCACCGACCGCATCGACCTGGACAGTCAGATTTACGGCACCTTTGCCGGATGCGGCCTCGTCAACAACGACAAGGCGCAAGTACGGGCCGGGACCGGCGCGGAGCTGAAATCGCTGTTGGCGGTGCAGAAGCCCTATGTCTTCACGCTGATCCATCGCTTCAATCAGGATGTAAATCCCAACAATCCCTATTCGGATCGCGACGACATCATTGTCATCACTGACGAAGCGCATCGGACGCAAAACGGCCTGCTGTCGCTCAACATGCGCAACGCCTTACCAAATGCCAGCTTTCTGGGCTTTACCGGCACGCCGTTGATGACAGGCGACGAGACGACGAAGCAGACGTTCGGCGACTATATCTCCACCTATGATTTCCAGCGGGCGGTGGAAGATAATGCCACTGTGCCGCTTTATTATGATGCGCGCGGTGACAAGCTAGGCGTTGCCACCAACGACCTGAACGAGAGGATCGCAGCCAAGCTGGAAGAGCTGGAACTTGACGATCCCAATGTGACCGAACGGCTCGAAAATGAGCTGAAGCGCGAATATCACATCATCACCGCCGAGACCCGGCTGGACACCGTCGCGGCGGATTTCGTGGAGCATTACACGACCGGCTGGGAAAGCGGCAAAGCCATGCTGGTCTGCATCGACAAGGTGACGTGCGTCCGCATGCACGCGCTGATCGCAAAGCATTGGGATTTGCGGATCGCCAGCCTTGAAAAGGCACTGGCGCAAGCCACTGACGAACAGGACCTGGCCGACCGGCAGCGCCAGCTTGCATGGGTCAAGTCCACCAGGGCGGCCGTGGTAGTTTCGGAGGAGCAGGGCGAAGTCGACAAATTCCGGAAATGGGATTTGGACATCGTGCCGCACCGGGCGCTGATCAAGAATGGCTTTGAAACGGACGACGGCAAGCGCATCGATCTGGAAACGGCCTTCAAGAAACAGGATCATCCATTCCGTATAGCCATCGTCTGCGCCATGTGGCTGACCGGTTTCGATGTGCCGAGCCTTTCGACCCTGTATCTGGACAAGCCACTGAAAGCGCACACGCTGATGCAGGCCATAGCGCGAGCCAACCGGGTAAGTGCAGGAAAGAACAACGGCCTGATTGTTGATTATTGCGGGATATTGAAGAACCTCCGCAAGGCGCTAGCCACCTATGCCGGGACGCCTGGGGGTGGGCTGGGCAATCCGGGCGATCCACCGCCGGAAATCGACCCAGTCCGACCACCCGAAGAACTGCTGGCTGATTTGGAGGAGGCCATCGAAGCGGCGGAAGGCTTCCTGTCCTCGCGTGAATTCCGGTTGCTCGATATATTGGAGAAGGTCGGATTTGATCGAAACAAGGCGATTATCGACGCCAAGGAAGCTGTCAACGAAAATGACGAAAGCCGTAAACGCTTCCAGATCATGGCGCGCGAGGTGTTCAAGAAATTCAAAGCATGCGTGAACTTCCGCGCCGTAAATGCTTACCGCCAGCGGTTTGCGGCGATCAAGGTCATCTACAACAGCCTGGAGGAGGATGTGAAAAAGGCCGACATTTCCGACATCATGCGCGAACTGCATGCTGTAGTGAATGCGAGCATTGAAACGCATGTTGATCCCGACGATCAGGATGATCGGCTGTATGACATTAGCCGGATCGATTTCGAGAAGTTGAAGAAAGAATTTGAACGCAGCCCCCGCAAAAATACGACCGTGCAAAGCCTGAAGGATGCCATCCAGAAAAAGCTGGAAATGATGCTGCGCCAAAATCCATTACGCACCGATTTCCAAAAACATTATGAGCAATTGGTCTCGGATTATAACAGCGAGAAGGATGCCGTGAACATCGAGCGGACCTTTGCGGCCCTGCTGGTACTGGCAGAGGAACTGGATGGCGAACAGCGTCGTGCAGTGCGCGAGGGATTGGACGAAGAAACATTGGCCCTGTTCGATTTGCTGATGAAGCCTGACTTGGAAAAGAGCGATATTGCCAAGCTGAAAAAGGTCGCCGTTGGACTATATGAAGTTCTGAAGCAGCAATTGGACGCCGTGCAGGATTTTGCCGGGAAGCAGGCGACGCGCGATGCAGTTCGCGTGGCGATAACGAACTTCCTCTACGATGAACGAACCGGCCTTCCCCAGAGCTATGGGTTGAACGAAGTGGATTTGAAGGCGCAAGCGGTCTTTGCCCACATGCTGACCAGGCGTAGTCTGGATCTTCATCCCGCGTGATGCTTCGACGATGGAGGTAATCTGAAGGGGCACGCGGGCTCTGTCTGAATGGATCGACCAGTTCCGGTGAGAACTGACATTCGGAGGCCCTCATCGGAACCGCTCATATTGGTTGGTAGGCGTCATGAACATCGGCGCAGGGTACGGCTGCTTTCGGTTATCGCTTGCCGATAACCGACATTCCGCTTTCCCCCGATAGTGTTGAAAAAGTCGCGCTTGCTTTGAGAGTGAAGCACTGATTCACTCTTCGCAGGAGGAACCTGCAAATGATGGGTGATCGAACGAAAATACAGGAGGCACTGTTCTACGAGTTCCGTCTTGAAGATCATGTGCCAGCTGGCCACCTTTTGCGTTCAATTGATCGCTTTGTCGATCTGGATGGCCT
>NZ_JBGLOV010000014.1:0-78260 GCF_041402665.1 Komagataeibacter sp. SM21 | reverse complement strand
AAGGATCGGTCGGTGGCTTCGGGTCCTATGTCATGACGCATCTGGCGAAAACCGGCCTGCTTGACCGTGTCCGCTTCCGCCCCATGACCCTGCCCGACCGCTTCATCGACCACAACACGCAGGATGCGCAATATATCGAGGCAGGGCTGGATGCGACGGCAATCGTGGCGACCGCGCTGAAGGCGCTTGGCGTGCCACAGACACGGCAGATGGCCTGAACCCGGTTCGGTCAGGGCAGGCAAGCGCATGGCGAAACGTCGCGTCGATCAGATGCTGGTGGACCGGGGACTGGTGGAAACCCGTACCCGGGCGCAGGCGCTCATCATGGCCGGACTGGTCTATACATCCGACCGGCGCATAGCCAAGGCAGGCGAGCAGATTGCGGAAGATACGCCGCTCATGCTCAAGGGTCAGGACCATCCGTGGGTTTCGCGCGGCGGGATCAAGCTGGCGCATGGGCTGGAACATTTCGGCTTTTCGCCCGCCGGGCTGACCTGTCTGGATGTGGGCGCCTCAACCGGCGGCTTTACCGATGTGCTGCTGCATGAAGGGGCCGCGAAGGTCTATGCCGTGGATGTCGGTCACGGCCAGCTTGCATGGAAACTGCGCAGCAACGAACAGGTTGTCGTTCTGGAAAAATGCAATGCGCGGGCGCTGGATGCCACCATCATTCCAGATCCGGTGCAGGCGCTGGTATGCGATGCCAGTTTCATCGGCCTGCGCACTGTCCTGCCTGCTGGGCTGGCGCTGTGCGCACCGGGGGCATGGGCCATTGCCCTGATCAAGCCCCAGTTCGAGGCAGGGCGGGAGTCAGTCGGCGCCAAGGGCGTGGTGCGTGACCCGGCAGTGCATGACGCAGTATGTGAAATGATCCGTCAATGGTGGTCTGACCTGCCCGGATGGACGGTTCTGGGCATTGATCCCAGCCCGATTACCGGGCCGGAAGGCAACCGGGAATTCCTGATCGCCGCGCGCCGGGACGGCTGATCGGCTGTCGCATCCCGTATGCGGGTTGTGATACACAGGCAAAAAAGAACGCGATGCGTTCCCTTCCCCCATAAATGACATGAAGAACATAGGCAGCACCGTGATGTCCGCAGCCCCCGTAACCTCACCTTCCCGGTCACATGACGGGGCGGCGGCCTCGCTCCTCAATGACGAGGAACGGCTGCGCATCCGCGCCAAGTCGGCCCAGTTCGCACCGCCGACCGCCGCCCTGCCCGACGGCAGGCGTGACCTTGTCGGCCTCTCGCGTGAGGAACTGACGGACATCATGGTGGAAATTGGCGAAAAGCCATTCCGCACCAAGCAGTTGTGGCATTGGATATACCATCAGGGCGTGACCGATTTTTCACGCATGAGTTCCATCGCCCGCCCATTGCAGGAAAAGCTGGCCGAACGTTTTATCGTCGGTCGTCCCGGCGTAGTGACGGAACAGACATCGCAGGATTCTACGCGCAAGTTCCTGTTCCGCTTCCGCGACGGACAGGAGGCGGAAACCGTCTACATCCCCGACCGGCAGGAAGACCGTGGCGCGGTTTGCATCTCCTCGCAGGTGGGGTGCACATTGTCGTGCACCTTCTGCCATACCGGTACGCAGGCACTGGTGCGCAACCTCGGGTCTGCGGAAATCGTGGGGCAGTTCATGGCCGCGCGCGACAGTTATGGCGAATGGCCCAGCCCGAAAGGGGAAACCCCGCGCCTGCTGTCCACCATCGTGCTGATGGGCATGGGGGAGCCGCTATACAATTACGACAACGTGGCCAAGGCCATGCGCATCATCATGGACGGTGAAGGCATAGGGCTGTCACGCCGGCGCATCACGCTGTCCACATCCGGCGTGGTGCCGATGATGGACCAGTGCGGCGCGGAACTGGGCATCAATCTGGCCGTATCGCTGCATGCGGTGCGCGATGACCTGCGTGATGAAATCGTGCCCCTGAACCGCAAATATCCCATCCGTGAGGTGATTGCCGCCTGCCGCCGCTACCCCGCCGCCAGCAACGCGCGACGCATCACGTTTGAATACATCATGTTACGGGGGATCAACGACAGCGAAGCCGACGCCCGTGAACTGGTGCGACTGATTTCGGGCATACCGGCCAAGGTCAACCTGATTCCGTTCAACCCGTGGCCCGGCAGCAGCTATCTCCCTTCCACCCGTGAACAGCTTGAGCGCTTCGCGAAGATCGTGATGGATGCGGGCTTTGCCTCCCCCATCCGCATGCCGCGCGGGCGCGATATCCTTGCCGCATGTGGCCAGCTCCGCACCGAAAGCCAGCGCGTGCGTCGTGCCGCCCGTACGGATGATGCTCCCGATACGGCGGAATGACGTAAAAATCCGCCCTTCACTTCTGGTCGCCCGCGCCATGGGGTGCTAGGAGAACAGGCCGCCGGTTCACCCGGCAAAGCATTGTCAAAGTTTTGTCTACAGGAGCGTTCTTCCATGGCCGCCAAGGATGTCAAAAAGGTCGTTCTCGCGTATTCGGGCGGTCTTGATACCTCTGTAATTCTGCGCTGGCTCCAGACCACCTATAACTGCGAGGTCGTGACCTTCACGGCCGATCTGGGGCAGGGTGAGGAACTGGAACCGGCCCGCCGCAAGGCCGAGATGTTCGGCGTGAAGGAAATCTTCGTCGAAGACCTGCGCGAGACCTTCGTCAAGGACTTCGTCTTTCCGATGTTCCGCGCCAATGCGCTGTATGAGGGGCAGTACCTGCTGGGCACGTCCATCGCGCGCCCGCTGATCGCCCAGCGCCAGATCGAGATTGCCGAACAGGTCGGCGCCGATGCCGTGGCCCATGGCGCCACCGGCAAGGGCAACGATCAGGTCCGTTTCGAACTGGCCTATTACGCGCTCAAGCCCGACATCACGGTCATCGCGCCGTGGCGTGAATGGGACCTGACATCGCGCACGCGCCTGCTGTCCTTTGCCGAGGAACACCAGATCCCCATCGCCAAGGACAAGCGCGGCGAAGCCCCCTTCTCGGTCGATGCGAATCTGCTGCACTCCTCCTCCGAAGGCAAGCTGCTGGAAGACCCGGCAGTCGGCCCCGAGGAAATCGTGTTCCAGCGCACCATTTCGCCGGAAGCCGCACCTGACAAGCCCACCGAAATCACCATCGATTTCGTCTCGGGCGATCCGGTTGCGATCAATGGCGTCGCCATGTCCCCCGCCACCCTGCTCACCCGCCTGAACGAGCTGGGCCGCGACAACGGCATCGGTCGCCTTGATCTGGTGGAAAACCGCTTCGTGGGCATGAAGTCGCGCGGCATTTACGAAACGCCGGGCGGCACGATCCTGCTGACCGCGCATCGCAGCATCGAGAGCATCACGCTCGACCGCGAGGCCATGCACCTCAAGGACAGCCTGATGCCACGCTATGCCGAAATCATCTATAACGGACTGTGGTTCTCGCCCGAGCGGCGCATGCTCCAGGCGCTCATCGACCAGAGCCAGCATTCCGTGACCGGTCGCGTCCGCCTCAAGCTATACAAGGGCAATGTGATCTGCGTGGGCCGCGAAAGCCCCAACAGCCTGTATGACACCCGCGTCGTCACCTTCGAGGATGACGAAGGCGCATACAATCAGGCCGATGCGCAGGGCTTCATCAAGCTGAACGCGCTGCGGCTGCGGCTGGGCGCCCAGATCGGCCGCCGCGGCGGTTCGCTCTGATCTGTTGCCCGTTCTTCCTTCTTCAACTTCTGGCCGAGGTGTCATGAAACGTTTTTCGCGTGTCATTCCCCTTCTTGTTGCGGGCGCGCTGGCCCTGCCGCTTGCGGCATGCGGCGGCTCGAAAGCGGATGACCAGCCGGAACTCACCCCCGCGCAGTTCATGGACAACGTGCGCAAGCAGCCCGGCGTCAAGACACTGCCGGACGGACTGGCCTACAAGGTCCTGAAATCCGGACCGAAGGACGCACCGCAGCCGACCATCAATGACAGTGTCATGGTGATCTATGAAGGCCGCCTGCCTGATGGTGGCATCTTCGACAGTTCCGACCAGCATGGCCACGGCGCCTATATGCAGATGCCGCTGGAAATGGTGATCAAGGGCTGGCAGGAAGCCGTGCCGATGATGCACGTGGGTGATACATGGATGCTGTATGTCCCGCCCGAACTGGCTTACGGACATAAATCCATGGGCGTGATCCAGCCGGACAGCCCGCTGATCTTCAAGATACAGTTGCTGGGTGTGGCACCCAACGGACACTAGGCCGGAAAAGCCATTCATCCATCGGGTGAATGGCTTTTTTCTTATGTAACGGCACAGGAAAGCGAAAAGCGGAAATGGGTATGGACACCGGAATGCTTGTGCGCCACATGCACAGGACGGTGATGGTATGCGCGATGGTCGTGCTTGCGGGCTGCACCCGCCATGGGCAGGAAGGGGTCGCGCGCTACCGCACCAATTGCGGTATCTGCCACCATGGCGGTGAAGGCATGAAGGGAGAAATCCCGCCCGTATCGGGCCGTGTGGACCGCATCGCCGCCACGGCGGAAGGCAGGCATTACCTGATTGACGTGCTGCTTAATGGCCTTAACGGTCCGCTGGATATTCAGGGCGTGCACTACAACTTCTCCATGCCACCTTTCCGCGCCCACCTGTCGGATGAGGAAATCGCCTCCATCCTCAGCTATCTCGCCACGCGTGGCGATACCTACCCCGCCCCCGTATTCCGGGCGGAGGAAGTCGCCGCCGCACGCGCCCAGCCACTGGCATCGGGCAAGGTGGCGGAAGAACGCCGCCATCTTGACGCCACGTATCCCCTGCCCTGACCGTCCCGCATCTTGACCAGTACGGGCAAAAAAACGGAAAACGTTTTCATGCAACGCCTATTTTCCGGCATTCAGCCGACCGGTATCCCGCAGCTTGGCAATTATCTGGGTGCAATACGCAACTGGGTCGCATTGCAGCAGGATCATGAATGTATCTTCTGTCTGGTGGACATGCACGCCATCACCACCTGGCAGGACCCCAAGGTGCTGCGCCAGCAGACACTGGCGCAGACTGCCGTCCTGCTTGCGTCGGGCATTGATGTGCAGCGCCATATCCTGTTCAACCAGTCCGCCGTCAGCGCGCATGCCCGGCTGGGGTGGATCTTCAACTGCGTGGCACGCATCGGCTGGCTCAACCGCATGACGCAGTTCAAGGACAAGGCAGGCAAGGATCGGGAGAAACATTCCGCCGGGCTGTATGTCTATCCTGACCTGATGGCTGCCGACATCCTTGCCTACAAGGCCACGGTGGTACCCGTTGGTGATGACCAGAAACAGCACCTTGAGCTGACCAACGACATCGCCCAGAAATTCAACCATGATTACGGCGTTGAGTTCTTCCCGCAGGTTGAAGCCCTGATCCCGCCGCAGGGCGCGCGCGTGATGAGCCTGCGCGATGGCAGCAAGAAGATGTCCAAATCCGATCCGTCCGCCCAGAGCCGGATCGAAATGACGGATGACGCGGATACAATCGCGCTCAAGATCAAACGCGCCAAAAGCGATTCCGAGCCCCTGCCATCAGAAGTGGCGGGACTTGAAAACCGGCCGGAGGCACGCAATCTGGTCACCATCTACGCCACGCTGTCCGGTACGACCATCGCTGATGTGCTGGGCCAGTTTGGTGGTCAGGGTTTTGGTCCGTTCAAGACCGCCCTTACGGATGTTGTGGTCAACGCGATCAGCCCCATCGCATCGGAGACGGAGCGACTGCTGAAGGAGCCGGGCTTCCTGTGCGATACGCTGCGCGATGGCGCACGCCGCGCCGGTGCGATTGCGGAACCCATCGTATCCGAGGCGGAAACGCTGGTGGGCTTTCTGAAATAACTACGAAAGGCGGCACCATGCGCCAGGAACTGCACAGCCTTCAGGTTACGACCCGTGGCAAGGGGCTGGTCGCCATCGACCGGCCGGTTCTGGACCGGGTGCATGACAGCGGGATCGAAACCGGCCTGCTGACCCTGTGGTGCCGCCACACATCCGCATCCCTTACGGTGCAGGAAAACGCTGATCCCACGGTGCGCGAGGATATCGAACGGTATTTCGAATCCCTCGTGCCCGAAGCACCGGGGCGCTACATCCATGAAGATGAAGGCCCCGACGACATGCCCGCCCATCTGCGCACAATGCTGACCAATACGCAGCTAACCATCCCTGTCGCGGCTGGCCGGCCGGTGCTGGGGATGTGGCAGGGGCTTTACCTGTTTGAACATCGCAGCCGCCCGCATCGGCGCGAGATCGTCCTCCACCTGATCGGGGAATGATCCCGCAGCCCCGCCCCGATGCGGGCTTCCGTTCAGCCTGCCTTCAGGATGGCGGCGTGATGGTCGATATGATCGGCGATGAAGGACTGGATGAACCAGTAGGAATGATCATACGCCGCATGCTGGCGTAGCTTCAGCTTCTGGTCCGCCTTTGCCGCCGCTGCCTCAAGCAGTTCGGGTTTGAGCTGGTCGTGCAGGAACTGGTCGGCTTCCCCTTGATCAACGAGTATCTCCGTCGGGTGGGTATGCCCGGCCTCCAGCAGCAGCGTCGCATCCTCGCGCGCCCATGTCGCCCGGTCGGGACCGAGATAGGCGGTAAATGCCTTCTCACCCCATGGCACGGCAGCAGGATGGCAGATGGGCGCGAAGGCGGAAACCGACTTCCACGCCTGCGGCGCCCGTAGCGCATGGACCAGCGCACCATGACCGCCCATGGAATGACCCATGATCCCACGCCTTGCGCCATCAACCGGAAAAGTTGCCTCGATCAATGCAGGCAGTTCCTGACCGATATAGGTCCCCATGCGGTAATGATCCCGCCACGGCTCGGCTGTGGCGTCGAGGTAGAACCCGGCCCCCGTGCCCAGATCGTAGCTGTCATCCTCCCCTGCCGCACCGGCGCCACGGGGGGACGTGTCGGATGCAACCAGCGCAAGCCCGTGCCGGGCTGCAAAGCGCACGGCATTGGACTTGATAAGGAATGTCTCCTCCGTGCAGGTCAGGCCCGCCAGCACGAACACGACCGGCACGCGTTCACCTGCCAGCGCCTGCCGGGGCAGGAACAGGCCAAAGCGGGCTTCCAGACCAAGGCTGGTGGAGGCATGCGCGTAGAACCCGACCCTGCCGCCACAGCTTGCATGCTCTTCACGGGTCGTGACGGGAGATGTGGTGTCAGTCTGGCTCATGATATCAGAACTCCACCACGGTACGGATGCTCTCGCCACGGGCCATCATGTCGAAGCCTTCGTTGATGCGCTCCAGCGGCAGGGTGTGGGTAATCAGGTCGTCGATGTTGATGCGGTTTTCCATATACCAGTCAACGATCCTGGGCACGTCCGTACGCCCGCGCGCGCCACCGAAGGCCGAGCCGATCCACCGCCGTCCGGTCACGAGCTGGAAGGGGCGCGTGCTGATTTCCTGCCCCGCACCCGCAACACCGATGATGGTGGACACGCCCCAGCCCCGATGCGCGCATTCCAGCGCCTGCCGCATGAGGGTGGGATTACCCACGCATTCGAACGAGTAGTCCGCCCCGCCACCGGTCAGTTCCACCAGATGGCCCACGATATCGCCATCCGGCCCCAGATCGTTCGGGTTGACGAAATCGGTCATGCCGAACTTGCGCGCCATCGCTTCGCGTGCGGGGTTGATGTCCACGCCGATGATCCTGTCAGCGCCGACCATCTTCGCACCCTGGATCACGTTGAGGCCGATACCACCCAGCCCGAACACCACAACGGACGCACCGGCTTCCACCTTGGCCGTGAACAGCACCGCGCCGATACCCGTGGTGACGCCGCAGCCGATGTAGCAGACCTTGTCGAACGGCGCGTCGGGACGGATTTTGGCCAGAGCAATTTCGGGCAGGACCGTGTAGTTCGCAAAGGTCGAGCAGCCCATGTAGTGATGGATCGGCTGCCCCCTGAACGAAAAGCGCGACGTGCCATCGGGCATCAGGCCCTTGCCCTGCGTGCTGCGGATGGCCGTGCACAGGTTGGTCTTACGCGACAGGCACGACTTACACTCCCGGCATTCCGGGGTGTAGAGCGGGATGACATGATCGCCGGGCCGCAGGTGCTTCACGCCCGCGCCAACTTCCACCACCACGCCTGCGCCCTCATGGCCCAGAATGGCCGGGAACAGCCCTTCGGGGTCCGCGCCGGACAGGGTGAACTTGTCCGTATGGCACAGGCCGGTGGCCTTGATTTCTACCAGAACCTCGCCCTCGCGCGGGCCTTCAAGCTGTACGGTCTCGATTTCCAGCGGTTTACCCGCTTCAAATGCAACGGCTGCCCTTACGTCCATAACCCGTCTTTATCCCCTGATATGTTACGCGCCACTCGGCCCGGATAATTTCGTTACGATTAAGGGCATGAGAACCGCGGACGTCAATGCCGCCCGTGGCGATCGATCCACCCTTCCCCGCTTCGGTTACAAATCATGCCACAGGCCGGACACAGTCCCGCAGCGCGGCATGGATGTGATATGCCTGTTGGCCTGTCGCCACTATCGGGAACGCCATATGGTCATCAATCGCAGAATTGGTTTGTGGATCCTGATGCGCGAAAGCCTGCTGTCGCTGGTGCTTTTATGCGCATGGGACGTAGTCGTCGTGGTCATGTTCCAGATCTTCCATCAGGAATGGATGGAACAGCCGACCCTGCCCGTCTCGCTCATCGGTTCGGCGCTGGTGCTGTTCATGAGCTTTCGCAACAACACCGCCTATAACCGCTGGTGGGAAGGACGCACCCTGTGGGGAGCGGTCACCAACAACAGCCGGTCCTTCGCGCGGCAGGCGGGCACCATCCTGCGCGGATGTCCCGATCTTGCGCGCGCCATGGCCGCCTACCCTTACGCGCTGCGCGGTGCGCTGGGCCGTCTGGACGCAACGGATGACATCATGCGTCTGCTGCCCGATTCCATGAAGGCGGGCGTGGAGGGCAAGGCGAACATCCCCGCCGCCATCCTGTTCCAGATCGGGCTGCGGGTGGATGAGGAATCGCGCAGGCTGGGCATTGACGGGGCGCTGCAGGGACAGATCGACCGCATCCTGTCGGACATGAGCAATGCGCAGGGCGGGCTGGAGCGCATACGCAACACGCCACTGGCCATCCAGTTTTCCGTCCTGCCCAAGGTGGTGGCGGCGGTATTCTGCATTATCCTGCCGCTATCCATGGTGCAGACGCTGGGATGGATCACGCCGCTGGGGTCGTCACTGGTGGGGCTGCTGTTCGTTGCACTCGACAAGATCGGCAGTGACCTGCAGGACCCGTTCAGCGCCACGCCGCACGGCATGCCGATGCTGACGATTTCCCGCACGATCGAAATCGACCTGCTCCAGTCCTGCGGACTGCCCGCCCCGCCGCCACTGGCGCCGGTAAGGGGAATAGTGGGCTGATCATTGACCCTGCCCGAACATGCAGGAAGGGATCAAGACAGAAGGCGGAATTTATGTTATATGATTCCCATGAGCATGTTCAGAACCACCCAGAAGGGCACTGTGACCGATGCCATGGCACGGACGGCCGCGGCGACCACGGCTGCCGAAGCAAAGTCCAGCAAGGCTGTAAAAGACGAAGATCCGTTCCGCGAAGGTGACGCCATAGTCTACGCGGCGCACGGGGTCGGACGTGTCGACCGGATCGGCGTCGACGAAATCGCCGGAACGAAGCTGGAGATGATCCAGATTTCCTTCCCCGGCAACCAGATGACACTGCGCATTCCGCTGTCCAAGGCCCGGCGGTCGGGCCTGCGCAAGATCGTCTCACGCGAGATCGTGGACAAGGCGATGGCCATCATCAAGGGCAAGCCGCATGTCAGCCGCGGCATGTGGGCACGTCGCGCCGTCGCCTATCAGGAAAAGATCAATTCGGGCGATCTGGTGCAGATTGCCGAAGTGCTGCGTGACCTGCGCCGTAATGTCGACAGCCTTGATGGCAGCTTCAGTGAGCGCAAGCTGTTCGAAGCGGCACAGGAGCGCTTCGTGGCCGAGGTTGCCGTGCTGGAAGGCAAGGAACCCACCGAAGTGCTGGAAAAGCTGACCGAAGTCATGAAAGCGGCCTGAAACAGCTTCTTTCCTGCCCCCTTACCCCCAACCTGATCCGCCGGCCCATGGGCCGGCGGTTTTGATATGGGCGCATGGCAACGGATGCCCGGTGGCTCCTGTCGCATGTGCCCCGATAACGAGGACATTAATGACGACCGACCTGAAATGCCCCACCTGTGGGTGCGAGCATGTCTATCCCGATGGCAGCCTGTGGATGTGCCCCGAATGTGGCCATGAATGGAACCCGCAGGACAGCGCCACCGATACGCAGGGACCGCGCGTCATCCGCGACGCCAACGGCAATGAACTGACGGATGGCGATACGGTAACGGTTATCAAGGACCTGAAGATCAAGGGGTCTTCCTCCGTCGTCAAAGGCGGGACGAAGGTCAAGAACATCCGTCTGGTAGACGGAACGGACGGGCATGACATCGCCTGCAAGATCAGCGGGATTGGCGCGATGAACCTGAAATCGGAATTCGTCAAAAAATCCTGACGGGCCGCGCTGACCGCCGTCTGTGCACGGATTATTCCGTGCGGCCTGACGGGGGGCAGCGCACCATCAGCATGATCGCGCTGCCCGCAAGGGCGGCCAGCATGGCCAGCACGAAGGGGCTGCGCGGCCCGGCAATTCCCGCCAGCACGCCCGACAGCACCGCGCCGGACCCTGCCGCAATATCGAAAAATACATCAAACAGCCCAATGGCCGACCCCGCAGCCTGCGGCGGCACCTGCCGGAGCACCGGCCCGGCCAGCAGCGGATAGGTCAGCGAATAGCCCAGCCCGCTCAGGAAACTGCCCATCGCGGCCTCCGTCGGTCCCGATGCCTGCCAGATCATGGCCAGCCCCGCGGCCTCGGTCAGCATGATGATGGCGACCATGGGCCGCACGTCATGCCGGTCCACATGACGGCTGCCAATCAGCCTTGCAATCATATGGCCGACACCAAAGGCCGCCAGCGCCCAGCCGCCCGCATGCCAGTCCCGGGCCGAATAGAAAATGACCAGAAAGGATGAAATCGCCGCAAATCCCACGGCGGACAGTCCCAGCGTCAGCCCCCATATCCATGTATGGGCAATCAGGTCCTTCCAGCGCACCTCCGCATGCGTGCCATCATGCAGCGCGGGGGGCGATGGACGCGACAGGATAAGCAGCATGCCACCCACCGGCAGGGCGATGGCGACAATGCACAACAGCAGGAAACCGGCCTGCGCCTCGATCACGTCGCCCAGCGCGGAACCCATGCCCAGCCCGGCGAATATGGCCAGCCCGACCCACGACATCGCAGCCCCCGCCCGTGCACGCCCCACGATCACGACGGCCCATACCCCGCCGCCCGTGACCATAAGCCCTTCACCCAGCCCCATGAGCAACCGGCCAACGACAATTACGGCCTGCTGCGCGGGTGGCGAAAGAAACGGCAGCAGGGCGAGACTGTACGCCATGCCCGAACATGCCGTGCAGGCCAGACCCGACAGCAGCGTGTCCCGACCGCCGCGCAGGTCCGCCATCCGGCCCGCCCATGGACGCGACAGCAGGGTGGCGGCGGACTGGATACCCATCACAAGGCCGATCAGGGTCGTGCCACTGCCAAAACGTGACTGGAATTCCAGTGGCAGGGCAGGCAGCGCCATCCCCATCGCCAGCATGCCGCTGGCAATGGCCAGCATGAGGGGCAACAGGCCGCCACGGCCGTCAGCTTGAGCAATCATGTCGGGACCGTAATGCATTTCCCCCCTGCGGAACAGGGGATGACGGTTACGGTCACGGTGAAATATAGCTTACCAGACAGGGATGTCCGCGCTCCGCTTCACCGGCGCAGATGACAGGCCACGGCTCAGTACTTGAACTGGTACAGCAGGCCGATACTGCTACCCGGATCGTTTTCCGGCGTGGTGAAGCCGGTCACGTTGCCACCCGTACCCACGGTCGTATTGATCTTGAGCCGCTTGGTCAGGTCAACCTGCACCTGCGCCTGCGTGCCGGAACCCGATGTGGCCTGCTTGGCGCCCACATACACGCCGCGCATCACGTATTTCCCGGCCTCGATCGCGCCGGTATCGTTTCCGCCTGACCCGTTGGATGAACTGCTCATCTGCAACCGGTCAAGATGCAGGGTCTTGCGCACCATCCCCAGCGGATCGAAGGCGGAACCACCACTCAGCGTTGCGACCGCCGCCGCGATGGACGCCATCTGCGTGGCCGAAAGCGACTGCGAATCCGTGCCGAACAGCAGGATGGCCAGAATCTGATCCTGTGACAGCGGCGGGGAGGATGAGAACGTGATCTTCGGGGCGCTGGCATAGCCCCCTACGTTCAACCGGGCCGTGCCATCGTTGGTGCTGCGTTCGGCCACGAAATCCAGCGTGGGATCAATGGCATGGGTAACGCCGACACCGTTGAACCCCACCTGTCCCTTGCTGAAATCAAGGGAGATGCCACCCAGAGAGAACCCGCCCTTGACCAGAGAGAAAGCCCCCGTCACCACCGGCGCGGTGGCGGTGCCGCCAGTATGGATACGGCCATGCATTTCCGTATTCAGCCCATGCCCACGCACATAGAACCGCCCCGGCGACCGCACATCCAGCCCCAGCCCCACCACCAGTGGCGAGGTATGGACAACAGTTTGTGCGTTCTTTTCATCTTCCGGCCGGATGACATTGAGATGGGCGACCGAAGTGGGCAGGGAATCCGGAATGTTGATATCCACCTGCTTCAGGGTAATGTCCCCAGTCGCATCAATCCGGCTGGACAGCAGCCCCTTTACACCCAGATCACCATCCAGCGTGGCGGTAATCAGGTCGCTGGCCAGCGGGCGGGCATTATCCGCATGGATATGCAGGTCGATCGGCTGGCCGGGCTGCAACACCCCGTAGCTGCCCGATGCCGCAAGCGTTCCCTTGCCCGCCTGCGCGGTCAGGGAGGAAATCACCAGCCTGTCCCCCATGGCGTTGACCGTGCCACGCATGGCGGAAAGCTGAATCCCCTGCCCGAAATCGTGGAACAGTCCATTCGCCAGCGTCAGCGTGCCGCTCATGCGCGGCTGGCCCAGCGTGCCCCGCATGCCAATGCCCATCTGCAGGTTGCCGCCAGCCTGCATGCCCTGCGCACCCAGATAGGCATTGGCGACCGCAAGGTCCAGATTGCCATCGGCCTGCAGGTTAAGCTGTCCCGTCCTGTTGACCGGCGCGGTTCCACGCAGCGACAGGTTGACCTGCGTCCCTGCCTGAAGACGGGCATCGACCTGCGCCATCCCGGCATTCAGGTTGGCCGTTGCATCCAGCGATGCAGGTGCAAGGGATGATGTGTAATCGGTATGATATTTCAGGTCCGTCCCATGCACGTTGACCTTACCCGAAGGGTTGGTGGTCGTGCCGGTCAGCCGTGCATCGGCCGAAAGCATGCCCTGTGCCTGCAGGTTCGCGATGAAGGGCGTCAGCAGGTCGGGCGAGAGGCGCGTGATGCTGGCGTGCAGGTCCAGCGTGGGCGCAATCCTGCCGCTGGCTTCCACGTTACCCGCCTGCCCGTGGGGTGGCGTGATGGTGGCCCGCAGGTGGTCAATGGCGGTTTCCTTGCCATAGGTGACGCTGACGGGCGCATCAAGGCGCACCTGCTCATGCCGTGCTTCCGCCGCCAGCCGGTGAACGGTTACGGAGTGACCGGGGACGTTGGCCAGCAGCGCGGTATCAAGGGTGGCGGCCCCCGTCCATGGGGTATCCACGCCGGACTGCGCCGTAATGTTCAGGCCGGATATTGGTCCCTTGGCCGTCACATGGCCATGACCGCCCATATCGCGGAAATGGGCGTTATCCACCACAAGGTCCAGATCGGTCGTGGGCGTGCCGACCGGGTCCAGCACCCTGCCCCGCAGCACCAGCCGGTCGACCCGCGCCATGGCGGCGCCAAGCGCGCTGTCCACGTTCACATCCAGTTCGGCAGGCGCCGTTGCCGTGGCGGCCGTGGTGCGCACCGTGGCCGACAGGTGGCCGTTTATGTCCTGCCCGGTCAGTTCATGCAGGTCCGCAAGACGGGTCATATGCAGGTCCAGCGTTCCCGATGGCACGACATGGCCCGCAGGCAGCGTCATGTCCGCCTGACCGGTAAGGCTTTTCCAGCCCAGATGCTCCACCTGCATATGGCGGCTGTCATCGGCATTGCTGTCCAGACGGGCCGATACAGCGATGGGCGCACGGTCCAGTGTGCCTGAAATATCCAGTGCCCCCTGTTTCACCTGCGGCAGGTGCGCCATGCTTGCGCTGGCCTGCATGTCGCCCGCCACCGTATTGCCCGCGGCGATGCTGGCCTGAGTTTTCACGCTGGCCATAAGGTCGTCCACTGGTCCCGCCGCATGCAGGTCGGCCTGCATCTTTCCATGCAGCGTGGGCGCAAGCACATGCAGATCAGACAGGCCAAGATGGGCATCTGCATCCACACGGAGCGGCGTACCCGTAACCAGACGGAGCTGTGAGGCATCCAGTTGCAGGGTGCTGCCCTGCACCGCAAGCGAGGTGAAGGTAATGGTATTGGCACCATGCCTGTCGCGGCTGATGGTGCCCGCGGCGTTCAGTTGTCCCTTGTCCCCGATCAGGCCAACGGCGATCGGCAGGCCACCATCCAGCACCACCTTGCTGTCAAGACCAAACCGCCCGTCATGGCCCTTGCCCGGCAGTGTCACGTTCCCGGACAGTCCGGCGTGACCGTGCAGTTTCGTCCCGCCCGCAGCCGCCAGTGGCGCGAGATCGGGCAGGTCCGCGTGGAAAGTGGCCGCCATTTCACCCGCCGTCATGATCTGGCCCGCAAGCTGGACCAGCGGGTGCGATAGCGTCAGGTCAACCGGACCGCCCGTCGCATCGGGATGCCACATCAGGTCCAGCCTGACCGGTTCACCCGCAAACAGGGTAGGCTGGCTGCCGGGAATACGCAGGCCGGTCAGGGTCGCATGGATGGCGGCATGTTCGGGCTGGCCATTTTCCTGCCCGCTCAATCCATCTGCCACCATATGCAGCGAAGTAAAACCGGCGGTATCGGTCATCAGGCGGTCGATATCGAACACGCCGTTCCCCTTGGGCCGGTTCAGGGTCCCACCCAGATGCGCCTTGAGACTGGCCCCCTGCCAGCTCAGTCCGCTGCCCGCCACAAGGTCCTTACTGCTGGCCGTGACATCCAGCGCCATATGCCGGTCGATCAGCCCCACCTGCCCGTTCGCACCCGCCTTTACGGCCCCCGTGGTCAGCGCAAGGGCCAGTTCCGCCTGATCGCGCGGTCCATGCAGGCCAAGCGTCAGGTCCAGCGGGGCAAGGGCTGGCAGTTGGGTGAGCGTGGACAGGAAACCCTGCGCATCCTCATGCGCGTGCAGGTTCAGCGATACGGTGCGCCGGTCCAGCCGGGTATCCAGATCCAGACTGCCGGGATGGTCCAGCCGGGTCAGCTTCAGCGCAATATCGGCAGGCGGCAGGGTGGCGACGGAAAAATGGTCCAGAACGGGCGCGATATCGGCAAGGCTGGCATGGCCGTTCAGGCTGAAGGCGGCAGGTATGCGGGCAATCGGCGCGCCCACTTCTATCCGCGCCACGTTTACCGCATGGATGCTGACACCCATATGGATGCTCTCGCCGGACTCTTTTTCCGGCTTTGGCGGATGGGCGGGATCGTCCTCGCTCAGGCGCGGGATGGACAGCCGCGCCATGGACAGGTTGCTTATGACCGCCTGCCGGGTCAGCAGCCGCAGTGGTGACCAGTCCAGTTGCAGGTCATCAATCGACAGCCACGCGCCGCGATAGTCGTCAAGTTCCAGATGCCGGACATGCAGCGCATCGGGAAAACGTCCGCCCAGCCCCGACAGATGCACGCTGCCCCCCGTAAGGCCGGGCAGGCGGCGTTCGATCTCGCGCTGGCCGATGCCGGTATTGCCCGCGACCAGCACCATGCCCAGCGCCACGGCCACCAGCCCCACGGGAATTCCCAGCCCGAAGGCGACGGCACGCAGGACCGTGCGGTAGCGGCGACGCGGCGGGACGGGTGTTGCTGTCTGCTCAGGCATCAGAAGGTTTCCCCTAGGCCGACGTAAAGTTCCCACTTGTCCCCGCGCGCAGGCCGGTTGAGTGGCACGGCCACATCCAGCCGCACCGGGCCGATGGGGGTATAATACCGCGCTCCCGCCCCGGCACCCACGCGCACCGTGCCATTGAAGGGGGCATGTCCCGCCGTGACCTGCCCGGCATCGACAAAGCCCACGGCCCCGAATTTCTGCAAGATGCGCTGGCGGTATTCAAATGAACCCGCATCCATGGACGTGCCGCCAATGGCATAACGTGTATTGGCAAACTGCGGCCCGACACCCTGATAACGGTACCCGCGCACCGTCGCGCTGCCACCGGCGTATAGCCGCTGGTCAGGCGGAATGGCGAAGGTTGAGGCCCCCTCCACATTCCCGATCGTTCCCCGCCATGCCAGCACGCTGCGACCGGGCCGCGAGATGCCCAGATGCGTAAGGTCGAAATAGGTCGAGACCGTAGCCTGCATGATGGTGAAGAACGATGTCCCATCGGTCAGGGATGCGGAAGGGGTGATATTGGCCCCGATGCGCACGCCATGGGTGGCGGGGGTTATGGGGTTGTCCACGCCGGTCCCGTCGTAATTGGCCGAAAGGGGCACCGACAGGATGAAATAGCTGTTGGTGTTGCCCATCTGCTCGATCTGTTCCTGCTCGATCTGACCGCCGAAGGATACGTTCCAGCGACGGTTGATATGCCGGACGATACCGATGCGCGCCAGCAGGGCCGTCTGCCGGTAGGAATAGAGTTCCTGCTTTATCCCTTCCAGCCGGACGCTCAGATTCTGCTGGCGCGAACCGAAATCCGGCTTCATCAGGTCGGCATAGAAATCATAGCCAAGCCCCTGCTCCGCCGAACCGCCAAGTCCGGTCATGAGCGCGGTCAGCCGCAGCCGCTCGGCATTGCCGAACAGGTTGTTATGCGTCCATGTCACACCCGCGCGGCCACCCAGATCGGTCGAATAGCCGCCTTCGGCACCCACGCTGTGGCGCTTGCCCTCCCGGAAGGCGAAATTGAGCGGCATCGTGCCATCCGACGCCAGCGTATCGCCGTGATTGACCTGCACGTCCGAAAACAGCCCGGTGGAGGCAATATCCTGTCGCGCGCGTTCGATGCGTGACGGCTGGTACAGCTCTCCCGGCGCAATGGTCAGCCGCCTTACGATATAGGCCGGATGCGTGCGCTGCAGCCCCGCGAAGTCAAATGCCCCCAGATTGACCACCGGCCCGCGATGGACGGTATAGGCAATATCCAGCGTATGGGTGGCGGGCCGCAGCCATGCCTGCGGCGTGCTGACATGAACAAGGGCGTAGCCTTCCTCCGTCATCGCGGTCTGAAGGGCGCTGCCCGCGCCCAGAACAGTTTCAGCCTGCGCGGGCATGCCCGGCTTCATGCCGAAAGCTTTCGCCTCATCCGCGTTCAGGTGGACGGGGGGATCGCCCTTGTCCGGCGTCAGCGTAACGGTGCCGATGGTAAACTGTACGCCGGGGGTGGCGGTTATGGTGATCTGCGCCTTGTGGCCCGTGGGGATGGTCTGCAGCCACTCGGGCAGGTCCGGGTCACGTCCGTCATGCCCCCTGTCGGCTCCGTCAGCAGGTCTGGTGCTGGCGTCGGTTACGGAGATGCTGATGGAACCGGCATAATAGCCATAACTTTCCAGCGCGCTGATCAGGCGGGAATAATCGTTGTGAATACGCCCCGTAAGGGCAAACGGGCTGACGGCCTGCGTTTTCTGTAGCGACAGAAGGTCCGAAGAAGCCCGCAGCGCCGCATCAAGGTCCGCATTGCCGGTGGGCCGGATGGTGGTCAGGTAATCCTGCGGGTCCGCCGCCCATGCGGAATTCCCCCCGGTCAGGGAAACCATCATCATGGTATACAGGCCTATGTAACTGACACCGCGCCTGACATACGCGCTTGCGCTGCATGCCATGCGGAGATGACGCAATCCTGTCAAACGGTGCCGCCCCTGTTCCTGTCTTCCGTGCGGTTAGGTTCCCACTGTGTTATGTCTGCCATTCCCGGCATGCATGATCAAACCGATATTAACACCAGTCCCTTAATAAGTTCCCAATACCACGTTTGCGCCCCGAAACGGGGGCGATTGTGTGGCAAACTGTATCCACTGCATTGATCTTGGCTTGACAGCACCCCGATTCCGGCGGGCATGATCGCAGCAGGCAGGAAGGGGTTGCCGCGCCCGGCATCCCCACCATACGGACCGGGAGCGTTGATGGGCAGACCATTTGTTCCTTGGCATATTGGTCGCAAGGCACTTGACCGCACGCACGGGAGCTACGATGTGTTGCGCCCGTTAGGCGGGTCCATGCCCGCGATGATGCCCGAGGATACCTGACCCGTGAACAGCCTGTCTCCCTTCTCCGTGGCCACGCCGCAGCCCAGCACAGCATCCGTCAGGGGGCTTCATGTCATAACATGGGGCTGCCAGATGAACGTGTATGACAGCGAGCGGATGACCGACGTGCTGCGCCCGCTGGGCTACCGCGCGGTGGGCACGCCGGAAGCTGCGGACATGATCATCCTCAACACCTGCCATATCCGCGACCGGGCGGCGGAAAAGGTGTTTTCGGAACTGGGCCGCCTGCGCAAGGTGAAGGAAGCCCGCGCCGAACGGGGCGAAGGCACCGTACTGGCCGTAGCCGGCTGCGTGGCGCAGGCAGAAGGCAAGGAAATCCTGGCCCGCGCACCCTATGTCGATATCGTGCTGGGGCCACAGACCTATCACCGGCTGCCCGAAATGGTGGCCCGCGCCGCGCGCGCGGCGGGCGCCGTGATCGAGACGGATTTCCCGGTGGAGCAGAAATTCGATTTCCTGCCTGCCGACCGTGTCGCCCCGGCGGGCGGTTCGGCGTTCCTGACCATTCAGGAAGGGTGCGACAAGTTCTGCTCCTTCTGCGTCGTGCCCTATACGCGCGGGGCTGAAAGCAGCCGCCCGGCTGCGGCGGTGATTGCGGAAGCGCGCCAGCTGGCGGCGGCGGGGATCGCGGAAATCACGCTGCTGGGACAGAACGTCAACGCCTATCACGGCGAAGGCCCCGATGGCGCAACATGGGGGCTGGCCCGTCTCGCCCGCGTGCTGGCCGATGAGGTGGGAATACAGCGCATCCGCTACACCACATCCCACCCGCGCGACATGGAAGACGACCTGATCGCGGCCCATCGTGACCTGCCGCAGCTCATGCCGTTCCTGCATCTGCCGGTGCAGTCCGGGTCCGACCGTGTGCTGGCCGCCATGAACCGGGGCCATACGGCGGATGAATACCGCACGCTGGTCGCCCGCCTGCGCGACGCCCGGCCCGATCTGGCGCTGTCATCCGATTTCATCGTCGGCCATCCGGGGGAGACGGATGCCGACTTTGCCGATACGATGCGCCTGATTGGCGAGATCGGTTTCGCGCAGGCCTATTCCTTCAAATATTCCTCGCGCCCCGGCACACCGGCCGCAGGTGCGGGCATGCAGGTGCCCGAGGACGTGAAAGATGCGCGCCTGCAGGAACTTCAGGCCGTACTGCGCGTGCAGCAGGATGCGTTCAACGCCGCAACTGTGGGTCAGGTCGTGCCGGTGCTCTTTACCGGGCGCGGACGCAAACCGGGCCAGATATCAGGCAAAAGCCCGTGGCTGCAGGCCGTGAACGTTGAAGGCCCGGACAGCCTGATCGGGCGCATCGCCACCGTGGCGGTCGGCCATACCTACACCAACTCCCTTGGTGGTGTCCTGACAGAGGAGGCAGACAGGGCTTGAGAGAACAGACACAATCCACGCTCCACGCGCCCCGTCGTAGCGGCGGCCGGCGCTCCCCGGATGGCACGGCGGCGAATGACCGCACGGTCACCATGCAGTTTGAGGACAATGCGCTTCTGGCCTGGCTTGTAGGGGATCATGACCGGCATCTCCTGCACCTTGAACGTGGATTTGATGTCCGGCTGTCCTGCCGGGGGAACCGTATCGCCATTACGGGTGCGGCCCAGCGGGTAGGACTGACACAGGACACGCTGACTGAACTCTACCGCCGCGCCAGCACCGGGCAGGCCGTGGATACAGCCGCCGTCGATACCGCCATCCGCATGGCGGCCCATGCCTTTTCCGCTCCGTCCGCTGCGACAGGGGAACTGCCCATGCCAGACGTCCGTACCGCCGTCATCCCCACCAGCCCCGCGCTGTCGGACCTGCCCACCATCATGACCCGCCGTGGCCCCATCGCCCCGCGTTCGGTTGGTCAGGGGCAGTACATGTCCATGCTGGCGCGTCAGGACATGGTGTTCGGCCTTGGCCCCGCGGGCACGGGCAAGACGTATCTGGCCGTAGCCCAGGCGGTGGCCATGCTGCAGGCCGGACAGGTGGACCGCATCGTCCTGTCCCGCCCGGCAGTGGAAGCCGGGGAACGGCTTGGCTTCCTGCCCGGTGACCTGAAGGAAAAGATCGATCCCTACCTGCGTCCGCTCTATGATGCCCTGCATGACATGATGCCGGGCGATCAGGTGATCCGCCGCATGGGCACGGGCGAGATCGAGGTCGCACCTCTCGCCTTCATGCGCGGACGCACGCTCGCGCACTGTTTTGTCATTCTGGACGAGGCGCAGAACACCACCCCCGCCCAGATGAAGATGTTCCTGACCCGCATGGGGGAAGGCACGCGCATGGTCATTACAGGCGATCTGAGCCAGATTGACCTGCCGCGCGGTGTCACATCCGGCCTGCGGGAAGCTGTCGAGACACTCGACGGCCTGCCCGGGATCGGCATGATGCGATTTGAATCGCGTGACGTGGTGCGCCACCCCCTGGTGGCGCGTATAGTGGAGGCATACGATCAGCGTGCTGCGGCCGAACGCCGCCCGCATCGCGCACGATCGCAGCAGGAGAACGATGAAACCTCGAAGTAGCACAGGCCCCGCCCATCATGGCGGGGTCGCGGATGCAGCGGGACGGGCCACGATGCCCGTCCTTCCGGCCGGAATGGACGAACCCGATGTAACAGTGGCGGACAGGCGCTGGAACCGCGCCGTCCCCTGCCCCGTCCGTCTGGTCACGCGCGCGGTGGATGCCGCGTTGCAGGCCACCGGCTGCCATGGACCGGTTACGGTCGTGCTGGCGGATGACCGCACGGTCCGCCATATGAACTGGCAGCATCGCGGGCGCAACAAACCCACCAATGTCCTGACATTCGAATACGCCCCCATGCAGATGGGCGGCGGCGTGTGGGGTGGCGACATCATCATCGCCTTCGAGACGGTCCAGCGCGAAGCCCGCGCCGCCGGGCGCGACATGGCCGCCCATCTGACGCATCTGGTCATTCACGGTGTCCTGCATCTGGCCGGGTATGACCATCATCACCCCGGCGAGGCGCGGGAGATGGAAATGCTTGAAGCCCGCACCCTGTCCGGCCTGCGCGTGGCCAATCCATGGAAAGCGGGCCGCATGGCGTCCGCGCGGGAGAACCGGTCATGAGCCGTCCCAACACTGATGCGGGAGGGGGCGCGGAACCTCCGTCCGGGTCGCGCGGCAGGGGATTCCTGTCGCTGTTCAGCCGCAAGCGCGGCGAACAGGGGCTGCGTCATTCCATTGCCGCGCTGGTCAAGGAAGCGGATGAAGCCGCGGGCAGCGAGGGGGACGACCCCCGTTCATCCGAACTGGACCGGCAGGAACGCGCCCTGCTGGCCAATGTGCTGCGTCTGCGCGGTATTACCGCCGATGACGTCATGATCCCGCGCGCCGACATCGTGGCGATGCCCGTAGATATCAGCCTTGATGAGGCGCTGGCGATGATGCGGCGGGAAAACCATTCCCGCATGCCGGTCTATCGCGAACAGCTCGACGATATCGTGGGCATGATCCATGTGAAGGACCTGATCGCCTATGTCGGCACGAGCGAGGCCTTCCGCATGGAACCGCTGCTGCGCCAGCCGCTCATGGTGGCGCCGCAACTGCCCGTGCTGGACCTGCTGTTGCAGATGCGCCTGCGCCATGTCCATCTGGCGCTGGTAATTGACGAATATGGCGGCATTGATGGCCTTGTCACCATCGAGGACCTGATCGAGACCATCGTGGGCGACATCTCGGACGAGCATGACGAACCCACCGTCAACATGATGCGCGACAGGCCCGACGGCACGATTGACGTGGATGCCCGCACCCCTGTCGCGGCGTTTGAGGAAAAGGTCGGCCAGATCCTGACGCGCGACGAACGCGAGGCCGAGATCGAAACCGTGGGCGGGCTTGTCTTCCGTCTTGCAGGCCATGTCCCCACACGCGGCGAAATCGTAACCCACGAAAGCGGCATGGTTTTCCGCACCCTTGATTCGGATGCCCGCCATATCCGCCATGTGCGCGTGCGCCTGCCGCCCGCAGAAGCCCCGCAGCCGGCCTGAACGCAGGGCACGCCTCCCACCTGGGGGCGTGCCTTCGCATGGCGGGACGGATTTACGCGGATCGCCCGCATCTTTACACTTAACCCGCCGGGGCGATGTCCCCACCTGATTTCCATACCGGAGAGTGACCCGTGAAGCCCATCAACCGCCGCACCCTGCTTGCCCTTGCCCCCGCGCTGATGACGGGCGGCAGCCTGCTTTCCAGCCGGGCGATGGCGCAGGCATCCGATCCGCGCCTGACCATCCGCGCGGCGGGCAATCCTTCGGCCAGGGTGCGGGTGGAGGAATGGTTCTCCCTTACCTGCACGCATTGCGCCCGCTTTGCGGCGGAAATCTTTCCCGAGGTGCGCAGCAAGCTGATCGATACGGGCAAGGTCTACTACATCTTCCGCGACTTCCCGCTCGATCAGGTGGCGCTCACGGCCTCCATGGTGGCGCGCGCCCTGCCCCCCGAACGGTATGAAGCCTTCGTGCTGGCCCTGCTGTCCAGTCAGGACCGCTGGGCCTTTGGCAAGGACGCCTATGGCAACGAAGTCAACCATGAGGCGGAAATCCAGAAGATGGCGGCCCTTGCCGGCATGTCGCCCGACCTGTTCCAGCAGACGATCCATGACGAAACGCTGCGTCATGCCATCATGGAGGAGGAAGACCGCGCCCAGATGCAGTACAAGATCGACGGCACCCCCACCTTCCGCTTCAATGACAAGGAGCAGGTCTCGCAGGAACTGACCTACGAGGAGTTCGCCAAAAAGGTCGAAGCCGCGGCACAGTGAGCGGAGCCCTTCTGTCATGACCGCCCGTTTCGTCCGGCTGCGCATCGCCGGGTTCAAGAGTTTTGCCGACCCGGTCGCCGTGGACATCCTGCCCGGCCTGACGGGCATTGTCGGGCCGAATGGCTGCGGCAAGTCCAACGTGGTCGAGGCCCTGCGCTGGGTGATGGGGGAAACCAACGCCCGCTCGCTGCGCGGGGGTGAGATGGATGACCTGATCTTCGCGGGGACTGCGGCCCGTGCGGCGCGCAACATGGCGGAAGTGACCCTTACGCTAGAAGGCGCCGCCAGCGTCGCCCCCGCCCCGTTTCAGGGCCAGGACGAACTGCAGGTCTGCCGCCGGGCGGACCGGGGGGCTGGCAGCGGTTACCGCGTCAATGGCCGCACCATGCGCGGGCGCGACGTGCAGACCCTGTTTGCCGATCTGGCATCGGGCGCACGTTCGTCGGCCATGGTCAGTCAGGGGCGCGTATCGGCACTGGTCAATGCCCGGCCCGAAGAACGCCGCACCATTTTGGAAGAAGCGGCCGGGATTACCGGCCTGCATGGCCGCAGGCATGAAGCCGAACTGAAACTGCGGGCGACCGAAGCCAATCTGGCCCGCGCGGAAGACCTGCGCATCCAGCTTGAATCCCGGCTGGGCGACCTGCATGAACAGGCCGAGCAGGCAGGCCGCTACCGCACGCTGTCGCAGGAACTGCGGGCATCGGAAGTCGCCCTTCTGGCCCTGCTGCATGCCCGCGCGCATCACGGCGTGACCGAAAGCGAGGCGGCGCTGCATGCGGCCCGCGCCGACCTCAGGGCCGCCGAGGAAATGGCCGAAGGCGCGGTCATTGCCGATTACGAAATGACGCAGGCCCTGCCCCAGCTCCGGGCGCAGGTGGATGATCGACGCACCGCGCTGGAACGTTTCCGGGTCCGGGCCGAAACCATTGCCGAGGAACTGGCCCGCGCGGAATCCGCCCTGGAACAGGCCAGCACCCGCCTTGCCGAGTGCGAAAGCGTGCAGGCCGCCGCCCTGACCCGGCGCGATGATGCGCAGACGATGCTGGAACAGCTTGAGGCCGAACGGACCGGGATTGCACAACGCCTGTCCGCACTGCCCGCCCTGCGGGACGCCAGACAGGATGAATGCGCGGCACTGGCGCAGGCCAGCGGCGATATGGCCGCGCGCGTGGAACAGGCCACCGTGGCCCTGCGTGAAGCCCAGTTACAGGCCACGCAGGCCCGCGAAGTGCTGGATGCTGCAACCCTTGCGCACGAAAAACTGGCGGCCCAGCATGCGGCCCTGAGCGAAGAAATCGCGGCCCTTGAAGCAGCCATGCCGACCGAAGCCGCAATCGCGGCCCATGATGAACAGATCCGTATCGCGCAGGAACAGGCCACCACGGCCCTGACCTCGCGGGAAGAAGCAACCCGCACCCATTCCGAAGCCGTGCTACAGGCCGGGCTGGCGCGTAATGCCAGCGTGGAAAGCCGTCGCGTGCATGAACAGGCCACGCGCGACACCATGGCGCTGCGCGACCGGCAGGAAGCGCTGGAGCGCGATGTCGCCACCCTGAATGCCCATGTGGAAAAAGCCCGTGCCAGCCTTGTGCCCGAAGCCGAACGGCAACGTCTGGCTCAGGTGGTGGCGCAGGCGGATAATCGCCTTGCGCAGATACGCGGGGAACTGACTGTTGCGGAAGAAAACCGCACGCAGGCCACGCAGGCTGAAATACAGGCCAATGCGCGGCTGAAGGAAGCCCGTTCCACCCGGCAGGCAGCCGAGGAAGCACTTCGTGGCGCACAGGCGGCACAGGCCCGTGCCCGTAGCGAAGTGGATACGCTGGCCGCCAGTCTGGAACAGTTGCAGGCACAGGCCATACCCGATGCCGATCTGGCGCGGCTTGTTGACCGCCGCACGGAAGCCGAACGGACGCTTGAAGCCGCCCGTGAGGCCATGACCGCCGCCGAAACCGAACAGGTTGCCGCGGCAAAGGCGGAAGAATCCTGCACTGCCCGACTGGCGCAGGCCCGCGCCAGCCTGTCGGGCCTGGAAGCGGAAGCCGACGGTCTCGCCCGCGCCCTGCAAAGCGATACGGAGCAGACCCCGGCCAGCGGCGTGACGCTGGCGGAAAGCCTGCATGTGCCCGCCGGTCTGGAAACGGCGCTGGCGGTAGTGCTGGCGGATGGCCTCGATGCCACGATTGATGGCAAGGCCCCGCGTGAATGGCGCGACCTGCCACCCGGCACGCCCGTTCCCTTCGCGGATGCGGATATTACGCCGCTTTCCACCCTGCTGGATGCCCCACCGGCCCTGTCGCGCGCGCTGAATGCGGCGGGACTGCTGGCGGATGGGCGCGATGGGGCGGATTTACAGTCCCGTCTGGCAGCGGGGCAGTGCCTTGTAACCCGTGACGGCGCGCTATGGCGCTGGGATGGTTATGTTCAGGCCCCCAATCTGCCGGGACGCGCGGCGCTGCGCCTGCAACAGCTTGGCCGCCTGCGGGAACTGCGCGCGGAACTGGAACACGCACGCGATGCCCTGCCCGCGCTGGAACAGGCATGTCAGGACGCCATGCAGGCCCGCCAGCAGGCAACAGGGCTTCTGGACACCACCCGTACCGCACGGGCCGAAGCCGAAAACGTGCTGGAAACCTGCCGGGCCGAGGAATCCGACCTGTCCCGACGGCATGCCACCATCGCCACGCAGATCAACGCCGTCCGCATGCAGCACGAAACCGCGCAGGCGGCCCTGGGCGAAGCCGATGCGGCCCTTGACCGGGCCATGGCGCAGGCATCCGCCCTGCCGGAACTGGCGCAACTGGAACAGGTGCAGCAGCAGGCCGCACGACAGACTGCCGAGGCGCAGGCAACGGAAAGCCGCCTGCGCGCGGAACGCCAGCAGGCTGAAACCACCGTGGAACAGGCCCGTCAGGCCCTGCACGCCACCACAACCAGCCATAGCGAAGCCGAAACGCGGCTGCATTCCATGCTGCCGGAAAAGGCGCGGCTGGAAAACGACCATGATGCCCTGCGTACGGAACTGGAAGCCAAGCAGGCCCATCTGGCCAGCCTGCCCCTGCCAGCCATTGCCGAAACCGCCGCCACACAGGCCACGGATGCCGCAGCACAGGCCGAACAGACCCTGCGGCAGGCGCGTGAAGCGGTGGATACGACCAGCGCCCATCTGGAACACGTCCGCGCCGCACGCGCCGAACTGGAACAGAAATCGCGTGAGACGGGCGCGCGGCTGGAAGCACGCCGTGCCCGTATGGCCGACCTGTCGCACGCGCTGGAACAGGCGGACGCAACGATGCAGGCCGCACAGGCCCGCATGGTCGCCCTCCCCGATACCGGAGAACTGGAACAGGCCCTGACCACGCTGCGCGAACAGGCGGAAATCCTGCGCACGCAGGAACAGGCCAGTCGTGATGACATGGCGCGGCTTCAGACGGAACAGGCAGCCCTGCACCAGCGCCAGACCACGCTGGAACAGGACAGGACGCAATGGGCCGATCGCGTGGAAGCTGCAACACTGGAAGCCGAAGCCGCCCGGACCCGGCTGGACAACGCCCGGACGGAACATGAGCGTCTGGCGCCACAGCCCGTAGCCGTACGTGCCCGCCGGGACGCCATCGCCACCGAACTGGAACAGCATACCGCCGCGCACGATCAGGCGGCGCAGGAACTGCAACAGGCGGAAAACCGGCTGGCGGAAATGCAGCAGGGCCGCCGCATGGCTGAAGATACGCTGGGGACCGCGCGTGAGGCACTGGTACGCGCCGAAGGCAGGCGTGAACAGGCGCAGGTGCTGCTGGCGCAGCTACAGGCAGAATCCTCCCCGCCTGCCGATATTGTCCCGACCGACCTGAGTGTCGCCGCCGAAACCAGCCTGCGCCGCAAGGTGGCGCGCCTTGGCCGCCAGCGCGATGAACTGGGACCGGTCAACCTGCGTGCGGAAATCGAGGCACAGGACGCATCGACCAAAATCGACACGATCCTGCATGAGCGTGATGAGCTGAACTCCGCCATCGCGCGTCTGCGCGGCATGATCGGGCAGCTCAACCGCGAAGGCCGCGAACGACTGATGGCCGTGTTTTCGCAGATCGACCAGCACTTTCAGTCCCTGTTCGCGCGCATGTTCAACGGTGGCCGCGCCCATCTGGGCATGGTCGGCAATGACGACCCGCTACAGGCCGGGCTGGAAATCTATGCCCAGCCGCCGGGCAAGAAGCTGGCGACGCTTTCGCTGCTTTCGGGCGGGGAACAGGCGCTGACGGCGCTTTCGCTCATCTTCGCGGTGTTCCGGTGCAATCCGGCCCCTGTCTGCGTGCTGGACGAAGTGGACGCCCCGCTGGATGATGCCAATGTCGGTCGCTTTTGCAGCCTGCTGGGCGACATGGTGGCCGAAGCGGGCACGCGTTTTCTGGTCGTGACCCATCACCAGTTGACCATGGCCCATATGGACCGTCTGTATGGCGTGACCATGCAGGAACGCGGCGTCAGCCGTGTACTGTCCGTCGATCTGGAACGCGCCACCGAAATGGTGGATGAGGAACGTCCCGTTTCCGTATCCTGAAAACACGAACGGCAGGACGGGCTGAAAAATCCCGTCCTGCCGCTTTTATCGGGTGGCCGCACATGTCATGCACGCGCGGCCGGTCCTGAATCAGGCTTTCATGCTGCCTGTTTCAATGAAGCGCTGGTGCCATGACAGGGCTTCGGTCAGCAGATGCGGCGACTGCTGGCCAAACGACCCCGCGCGGGCGCGCTTGTAATAATCCTGCAGCATCGGGCGGTAATCCGGGTGCGCACAGTTGGCGATGATTACCTCCGCCCGCTGCTTGGGCGACAGGCCACGCAGATCGGCCAGTCCCTGCTCCGTCACCAGAACCTGCGAATCCTGCGTGATATGATCGACATGCGATGCCATGGGCACGATGGCGGAGATTTTGCCACCCTTGGCCGTGGACGGCGTCATGAACACGGAAATATAGGCATTGCGGGCAAAATCGCCCGATCCGCCGATGCCGTTCTGGATCTTGGACCCCATGATCTGCGTTGAGTTCACGTTGCCGTAGATATCCGATTCGATCAGACCGTTCATGGCGATACAGCCCAGACGGCGGATCAGGCCGGGGTGGTTGCTGATGTCCTGCGGGCGCAGGATGATCTTCTTCTGGAATTCCCGCATGCGGCTGTTGAGCGACTCTGCCGCTTCGGGGCTGAGCGAGAAGGCGGTAGCCGACGCCACGCGCATCTTGCCCGTTTCCAGCATGCCCAGCATGCCGTCCTGAATGACTTCGGTATAGGCGGTCAGGTCATCGAACGGCCCGTCTTCCAGCCCGCTCATGACCGCATTGGCCACGTTGCCCACACCGGACTGCAGCGGCAGGAGCGAGGGCGGAAGACGGCCCATTTTCACTTCATGGCGGAAAAATTCCATAAGGTGCCCGGCAATGCCGCGCGCGGTCTCATCGGGCGGGGAGAACGGGGCATTACGATCCGGGGCGTTGGTTTCGACAATCGCCACGATCTTGGCCGGGTCCACCTTGAGCGACGTGCCGCCGATGCGGTCATCGGGACGCAGCAGCGGAATGGGCTGGCGGTGCGGCGGCAGGGCCGCGCCGTACCAGATGTCGTGCATGCCTTCCAGCGCGCTGTCCTGCCAGCTATTGACCTCGATGATCACCTGCCGGGCGGTATCGAGCCATGTCTTGGAATTACCGACGGAGGAGGACGGGACGATGCTGCCATCTTCACGGACGGCGGTGGCCTCGATGACGGCCGTATCGATTTCCCCGAAAAAGCCCGCCCATGCCATTGGCGCGACGTGGCTGAGGTGCATGTCCAGATATTCCGTCTCGCCCGCGTTGATGCGCGCGCGCAGGCCGGCATCGGAATTATAGGGCATGCGGAAGGAGATGCCGTTGACCTTCGCCAGCGCGCCGTCAAGTTCCGGGCCTGTGGAAGCCCCGGTCAGAAGCCGGATGCGGTATTCGTTTCCCTTGGCGTGCTCACGTTCCATCAGGGCCGCAAGCGCCTGCGGCACGGCCTTGGGGTAGCCTGCACCGGTAAAGCCGCTGGTGCCGACCGTACTGCCGGGGCGGATCAGGGCGGCCGCCTGTTCGGCAGTAGTGATCTTGGCCCGGAGCGCCGCATTCCGGATTCGGGTGTGGTCGATCATGAACTTTCCCTCAAACTCTTATTGTTATGTCCGGCCAGCCTGCGCCGGGCCGGATATGTCAGATGCTTCAGCCACGGTCCGGCAGGCGGGGCAGCGTGCCCCCGATAGTACCTCTGGCCTGTCCCCGTCAGCCCGCGTGCCGCATCCGGTGTGGGTATTCCCTTTGCACCTTATGCCGTGGCGCTGCGTTTGACTTCAGCATGACGTCATCATCTGTTCTCCGTCCTGCGGGCCACGTCACAACAAAAAAGTGTGACACCGGGCGGCAGGCTTCGCTTTGCGGTTTCACGTTTGCTCCATCGGGAAGCGCGATCAGACATGCGGTGTATTTTTTGGATGTATTTTTGGCAATACACCGCCTTCCCCCGCGCATGACGTTACCCGCCTGCAACCATTTCGTGTCATTCCCGACACATTATTGACCATCCCCTAGTGCATGGCGACCAATCTTGTGAATAATAGGAAACCAGACCCAGCAAGGGGTATCCACACGGCATAGCCAGCAACAGACAGGAGAGGTTTTTCGCTTGAGACGTCGATTTCCCTCTTACCGGCCTGTCATGGCGCGCGAGGACTCCGCCCCGCCCCCGGCAGCGGAAGCATCCGTGCTGCCCACAGCCATGCCTGCGCACCCGCTGACCGAACTTCTGGCCGGGCGGCCATTGCGTGTTGTGGGCGATGTGCATGGCGATCTTCACGCCTTCCGCCATGCGGCCGCGACGGACCGTTTTGTCATCCAGCTTGGCGATCTTGTCGATTACGGACCGGACAGCGCGGGGGCGTTCCGCCTCATGCAGCGCCTGATAGACGAACGCCGGGGCCTGTTCATTCTGGGCAATCACGACCGCAAGCTTGCCCGCGCGCTACAGGGGCGCAAGATGCGGCGCGACCCGCCGCTTATGGAAACGCTGGCGCAGTTCATGGCGGAAGAAAACAGCGATGTGTACCAGCGCGCGCTGGCCGACCTGTCGCGTGCGCCCGCGTGGATCGTGCTGGGGCAGTCCATATTCGTGCATGGGGGTTTTCATGTCCGCATGCTGGGCGAACTGCCGCCGCCAGGACTGGGCACGGTCAGTCCCCTGCTGTCACGCGCCCTGTTTGGCGAGACAACAGGCCACATGCAGAAAGATGGCTACCCGGAACGGCGGCTGAACTGGGTCGATCATATTCCTGCGGGCTACACCGTCTATTGCGGGCATGACCGCCGTTCGACCGATGGCAGGCCCTGGGTCCGGCAGGGCCGCATGGGCGGCAAGGCCATCTTTACCGATACGGGCGCAGGCAAGGGCGGCCATCTGGCATGGATCGACCTGCCACCTGTCATATAACAGGGGCATACGACATGCCTTCCGCACGCCCCTTCCAGGAGAACAGAAACAGATGAACACCACCCAGGCCACGCATGACGCAGCAAACGCAGCGCAGCAGAAACTGGAAGAACTGCGCCGCAGCATCGACAACATCGATGCCGCCCTGATCTACATGCTGGCCGAACGCTTCCGCCATACGCAGGCGGTGGGCAAACTCAAGGCCGCCAACGAGATGCCGCCCGCCGACCCCGCGCGCGAATCCCGTCAGGTCGCCCGGCTGCGGCAACTGGCCACGGCGGCACAGCTTGACCCGGACTTCGCGGAAAAATTCCTCGCCTTCATCATCCGCGAGGTCATCCGCCATCACGAAGCCTTCGCACGCGAAAGCCGGTAAATCCCAGATGCCGGACCGATCCGAAGGGGGCTTCCCCACCCGGCGGCTGATTGTGATGCGCCACGCACAGGCCGCCCCTGCCCCGTTCGGGGAGATGGGAATGCACGCCGACCTTGAGCGCCCGCTTACCCCCCATGGCCATGAAACAGCCGCCCGGCAGGGGGCATGGCTGCGCGCGCGGCATTTCGCGCCGGAACTGGTTCTGGTCAGTCCGTCGCTGCGTACGCGCCAGACGCTGGACGCCATCGGATCATTTTATGGCGATCAGGCACCCGATATCCGATATGTGAACACGCTGTATGACGCCACGGCGGAAACAATCCGTGACAGCCTGTATGCCGTTCCCGATAAAATTAACAATATCATGATATTAGGCCACAATCCCGGCCTGCAGGGACTGGTGCTTCACTGGGCCGGGGGGCACTGCCCGCCCGGACTGGAAAACATGCTGATACGCGGGTTTCCACCGGCATCAATCGCCTGTTTCACCACGGACCAGCGGTGGAATACCGCGACTGACGGTGAAATACGGCTTGTGGAACTGTCTTGCCAATAATGTCATTGCCACAGGACGGGTGCATGGATTGCCACGCCGGGGGTTTCGTTCCTATCGTCACACCCGAGACCCGCCGACTGCCGCCACATGGGCAGGCGGGAATATAAAATCCGGGCAGACTTACAAACTGTTGCCGAACAACAGACCGCCCGGAGGATGGAGACATGTGCCCGCCCTGCCCCATAGCGCGCCGGGGCTGGCACCCAAGAGGAGAGTTGTAGATGAGCGAGTCCGCAAAAACCGCCACAATCTCGCTAAACGGCAAGGATGTGTCACTGCCCGTGCTGTCCGGCACGATGGGCCCCGATGTCGTCGATATCCGCAAGCTGCCGGCACAGGCCGACGTATTCACCTACGATCCCGGTTATGGCGAAACCGCATCCTGCTCCAGCAAGATCACTTTCATTGATGGTGAAAAGGGCATCCTGCTGCATCGCGGCTACCCCATCGCCCAACTGGCCGAACAGGCCACGTTCATGGAAGTGGCCTACCTGCTGCTTAACGGTGAACTGCCGGACCGGGCGCAGTACGACGGCTTCGTGAACTCGATCAAGCACCACACCCTGCTGCACGAACAGATCCGCAACTTCTTCAACGGTTTCCGCCGTGATGCGCATCCCATGGCCATCCTGTGCGGGACGGTCGGGGCGCTATCCTCCTTCTATCATGAAGGGCTGGATGTCTCGAACGCGGCGACGCGCTACCAGTCGGCCCTGCGCATCATCGCCAAGATCCCGACCATCGCCGCATGGGCGTACAAATATACGCAGGGTGAAACCTTCATCTACCCGCGTAACGACCTGTCCTATGCGGAAAACTTCCTGTCCATGATGTTCGCGGTGCCCAGCGAACCGTACAAGATCAACCCGGTTCTGGCGCGCGCGATGGATCGCATCCTGATCCTGCATGCCGACCACGAACAGAACGCATCGACCTCCACCGTGCGGCTGGCCGGGTCCACGGGCGCCAATCCGTTTGCCTGTATTTCCGCCGGTATCGCGGCGCTGTGGGGGCCTGCGCATGGTGGCGCCAACGAAGCCGTGCTGAAGATGCTGGCTGAAATCGGCCACAAGGACAACATTCCCGAATTCATCGCCAAGGTGAAGGACAAGACCAGCGGCGTGCGCCTGATGGGCTTTGGCCACCGCGTATACAAGAACTTCGACCCGCGTGCGAAGATCATGCAGGCCACCTGCCATGAGGTGCTGGGCGAACTGGGGATCAAGGATGATCCGCTGCTGGATCTGGCGATCGAACTGGAAAAGATTGCCATTCATGACGAATATTTCGTCAAGCGCAGCCTCTACCCCAATGTCGATTTCTATTCGGGCATCATCCTGAAGGCCATGGGCATCCCCACCAGCATGTTCACCGTGCTGTTTGCCGTCGCCCGCACCACCGGCTGGATCAGCCAGTGGAAGGAAATGATCGAAGAACCGGGCCAGCGCATCGGCCGTCCCCGCCAGCTTTATGTCGGTTCGCCGCAGCGTGACTTCGTCGGGTTCGACAAACGGAGCTGATCATATTTCATGCCGGGCGGCAGGAATGTCGCCCGGCATGGACATGATGACAACCAGCCGCCCTCTCCCGTCACCGGCCTGATTTCAGGACTGAAATAACGCGATAGGGTCGCATCGGGATTTACCCCCGATACAAAAAAGGCAGGCCACATTCATGTGCCTGCCTTTCTCATGTCTTTGGCCCCAGCCAGTGGGGTCAGTCGCACTCGCAGCCGTTTGTGGGGCCGGGGCGCTTCTGGATCACGTGATGGTCGATCCATTCCGACACCAGCCGCCGGGCCTCGTTCAGCGAGGATTCGGGATGGTGGATGCGGTAAAGGGTCGTGCAGGCATGGAAAGCCGACACATCGCTGGTCCCAACGCCACGCAGTTCCTGGTAGGCGGTGATTACGGCACGCTCACATTTACGAGCGATGCGACTGTTTTCAACAGACACGATGCGATGACCTATTATTGAGAATGATTATCAATACTGGGATACTAGAGCGAATGGACTGATTGGGCAAGGTATACATGCCCCTCATCCCGCGCCGAGTTGTCACATTATATTTCCCGGACCGCTTTTTTACGCATTTTTGGCCGCAGGCCGTGCAGACCGATGGATTTTCCCATCTGTTGCGGTTAATCGTCTGTCCTGTCATTCACGACAGCGAATATCATTTGGCCGGAGATAGGGTATGCACGACGCCACGGGAAACGGGGCTGGACTGTCAACAGGTTCAACAGCGTGGGACCGCGATGCGGCACTGATGACGGCGCGCCTTCTGCTGGAAATCAAGGCCGTCAACTTCCGTCCCGATGATCCGTATACCCTTACGTCCGGCTGGAAGTCCCCGGTTTACATCGATTGCCGCCGCATCATCTTCTTCCCCCGCGCGCGGCAGAAGATCATGGAACTGGCGGTCGAGAAGATTGGCCGCCATGTCGGCTATGAAAGCATCGACGCGGTAGTCGGCGGCGAGACGGCCGGGATTCCCTTCGCCGCATGGATTGCGGACCGCATGATGGCCCCCATGGCCTATGTGCGTAAAAAGCCCAAGGGCTTTGGCCGCAATGCGCAGATTGAAGGCGATGTGCCCGAAGGCATGCGCACCCTGCTGGTGGAAGACCTGACCACGGACGGTTCTTCCAAGGTGCAGTTCGCCAATGCCCTGCGCAATGCGGGCGCGATCGTGGACCATACATTCGTCGTGTTCTTCTACGGCGTGTTCCCCGGCGCCTACCGCACGCTGGCTGACATGAACATCAGCCTGCATGCCCTGTGCACATGGTGGGACGTGCTGGAAGCCTGCGCGGGCAAGCCCTATTTCTCGGAAAAGGATGCAGCCGAGGTCCGCCGCTTCCTTGAAGATCCCTGCGCATGGTCCGCAAAGCATGGTGGCGTGGGCAGCGCGGAAGAAGCGCTGGCGCTCAAGGCCAAGCGCGACGCCGGAGCCTGATGCGCATCCCTGCTGATGTCGCGTATCCTGGCTTTTGATTCCGGTATCGGGGGGCTGGGCGTTGTCGCCCGGTTGCGCACGCTCCTGCCCGCCGTTCCGATTGACTATCTGGCCGATACCGCCGTCTTTCCCTATGGGGAACAGCCCGATGCGCTCCTGCGGGAGCGCATCGTCAGGCTTCTGGGCCATGCCATCACCCGGCTGAAACCCGATGTGGTGGTCATTGCCTGCAATACCGCCAGCACCCTTGCGCTGGACAGCCTGCGCGCTGCCTATGCCGTGCCCTTTGTCGGGTGTGTGCCCCCGATCAAATGGGCGGCGGATCATACCCGTACCGGCACGATTGGCCTGCTGGCTACGCGCGCGACAGTGCGCCGTCCCTATCTGCATGATCTACAGATGCGCTTTGCACCGGCCTGCACGCTGCTGGCCCATGGTGCGCGCCATCTGGCGGATATGGGGGAAGCCGCATTCCGGCAGATCCCGCCTGACCCCGAACGACTGAAAGCCGAACTGGCTGGCCTGTTTGGCCAACCGGGTGGCGAGCATATTGATGTCGTGGGCATTGGCTGCACCCACTACACCTTTGTGCTGGATGCCATGCGGACGCTGGGACCGGCTGATGTAACATGGCTGGACCCCGCCCCTGCGGTTGCAAGACAGGCCGCCCGCATGCTGGCGACATGCAGTTTCCCCCTACGGGAAACCATACCTGCCAGAGCCGAGCAGGTGCTGTTCACCGCAATGCCCGCTGATCTGGATGCCCTGCTGCCGGGTCTGGACCAGATGGGGTATGACGCCAGCAATATCGGCTTTTTTGACGAAGACGGGGCTGAGACCCCTCGAAAGATGACTGCCCCATAAAAGGGGGCGTCTTCCAAAGCTTTTTGAAAAAAGCTTCACCAGAAATTTTCTTATGATTTCTGGATGTTTTCTGAACAGGGGCGGCTTTCACCGCCCCTGTCCGGGATCAACGCAGGCGGTTGACCGTGTAGCTTGCCGTATCCTGCAAAAGCTGGCGCAGGCGGCCCGGCGGGAAGATCGACAGGGCCTCGCAGGCTGCCTGTGCATATTCCGTCGCACGGTCCAGGGTGATGCGGATCGCATCGGTCTTTTCAATCAGGCTAAGCGCATGATCCAGATCGTCGGGACGCTGCTCGCTTTCCTCGATCACACGCTGCCAGAAGGCACGGTCTTCCTCCGATCCCGCGGCATAGGCCGCCAGCACCGGCAGGGTGATCTTGCCTTCACGGAAGTCATCGCCCACCGTCTTGCCCAGACGGGCCTGATCGGCGGCGTAATCCAGCGCGTCATCCACAAGCTGGAACGCCATGCCCAGATTGGTGCCGTAGGATTCAAGCGCGCGTTCCTCACGCTCGTCACGTTCGGCCACAACCGCCCCCACACGGCAGGCTGCGGCGAACAGGGCCGCCGTCTTGCCATGGATGACTTCCAGATACTGGTCGATCCTGGTGGAAAGATCGTTCTGGGTGGACATCTGCAGCACCTCCCCTTCCGCAATCGTGGCGGAAGCGGAGGAGAGGATGTTCATGACCTTGAGCGAACCGTCATCGGTCATGAGCTGGAAGGAGCGCGCGAACAGGAAATCGCCCACCAGCACCGATGCCTTGTTGCCGAATACGGCATTGGCGCTCGCCATGCCGCGACGCAGGGCGCTTTCGTCCACCACGTCATCATGCAGCAGGGTCGCGGTATGGATGAACTCCACACAGGCTGCCAGCGCCACATGCCGCTGATGGGTGGCATCGGGCTGGTAACCGCACAGCCGCGCGGAGGCCAGCGTCAGCAGCGGCCGCAGCCGCTTGCCGCCAGCGGCGACCAGATGGGCCGCAAGTTGGGGAATGAGCGCAACCGGGCTGTCCATCCGCTCGACAATGGCGCGATTGCACGCAGCCATGTCATCAGCGAGATATTCCGCCAGATCGCGCAGGGCGACTTCTGATCCATCTGCCATCGGGCGGCGAGCCCCTTCGTCTTTCTGACTTGCCGTTTCGTCGGATTCCGGCAGACTAACTGCTAGGGCCAAAAGGTTACTCTCCGGGTTCCGAATGTATGAACATGAATATGAGTATATGGGCGGCGCTGGAATAACGGTCAAGCGGGAGCAGACAGGCATGAGGTCCGGAGCGGGTGATTTGCTGCCCGCGCCACCTGTCGGCCTGCCCCCGGTCTCGACCGGTGCGCTGCTGGGCGGAAAGGTGATCTATCGCCAGTTTATCACGGGAAACAGGACCGGACTGGAACCGGTTCTGATGGCCGCTTTCGTGCCTGCGCGCGCCGGTCAGACCGTGCTGGAGGGTGGATGCGGCGCTGGCGCAGGGCTGCTCTGCCTGACGAATCGGATATCCGGTCTTGCCGGAATCGGGCTGGAGCATGACACGGCGACCGCCGCGCTCGCCGGTCATAATTTCGAACTGAACGGACGCCGCGACCTGCGTGTGTGCGCTGCCACCATTCCCGCCCTGCCCGATGACCCCCTGTTGTCAGGGCCGGGCAAGCGCCGGATCGACCATGCCTTTGCCAATCCGCCATGGCATAGGCATGATTCGTCCCCTTCGCCCCATCTGCGCCGTGATCTTGCCCGCCGCCTGCCCGCAGGCACGCTGGCGGGATGGGTAAACGCCCTTGGCAGCCAGCTTCGCCATCATGGCACGCTGACACTCGCCCTGCCCGCCACGCTGCTGGCCATGGGGATCGCCGCCATGGAAGACGCCGGGCTGGGACGGATCAGGATTTTCCCATGCTGGCCCCGGCAGGGCCGCCCGGCGCGTATCGTGCTGCTACAGGGATGCGCGAACGCACGCGCGGGCAGCGAAATGCTGCCCGGACTGATTCTGCATGAAGCCGATGGCCGCTTTACCGCCGCCACCCGCGCGGTGCTGGAAGATGGGGCCGCCCTGCTGCCCTGATACGGGCAAAGGGCGGCCCTGCCGCCGGTTCAGTCGGCGAAAGCTTCTTCCCACGTGCCGGTGGTCGAGGCACGGCTGTATTCGGTCGCCCGGTTTTCAAAGAAATTGGCGTGTTCGACCGCGTTGATCATTTCATCCACCCACGGCAGCGGGTTGGTGGCGACATCGTAGATGCCATCAAGCCCGAGTTGTCCCAGACGGCGATTGGCGACAAAGCGGATGTACTGCTTGACCTGCCCGGCATCCAGCCCTTCGACCGCGCCCATTTCAAACGCGAGGTCGATGAAGGCGTCCTCGTGTTCGACAATGTCGCGGCAGATCTGGCGGATGTCGTCACGCAGCGTATCGGTCCAGATTTCCGGATTTTCCTGCACGAAGACCCGGAACAGCCGCGCCATCGAATCACAGTGCAGGGATTCGTCACGCACGGACCACGAGACGATCTGCCCCATGCCCTTGAGCTTGTTGAAACGCGGGAAGTTCAGCAGGATCGCGAAGGATGCGAAAAGCTGGAGCCCTTCGGTAAACGCGCCAAAAGCCGCGAGCGTGCGGGCAATCTGGTAGTTATCGGAGACCGAGAATTTCTGCATGTAGTCATATTTATCCTTCATTTCCTTATAGCTAAGGAAAGCGGAATACTCGGTCTCGGGCATGCCGATGGTATCGAGCAGATGACTGTAGGCAGCGATATGGATCGTTTCGATATTGGAGAAGGCTGACAGCATCATCAGCACTTCAGTCGGTTTGAACACCTGACTGTAGTGCTTCATGTAGCAGTTGTTCACCTCCACATCCGCCTGTGTGAAGAAGCGGAAGATCTGGGTGACCAGATGGCGTTCGCTTTCGCTCAGCGTGCGGTGCCAGTCCTTCACGTCATCGGCCAGCGGCACCTCCTCGGGCAGCCAGTGGACGCGCTGCTGCGTCAGCCACGCATCATAGGCCCAGGGGTAGCGGAAGGGCTTGTAGACGGGGTTGGAGGTCAGCAGGTTATGTTCCTGCCTGGTCGTGGCATCTGCGCCGGGGGCGTTGTCGGTCATGGCCATGCCTGTCCTGTACATCGATATGCGCCCCCCGGCCCGGACAGGCTGGGGAACGCATGGAATACTATACCAAGGGTGGAATGCCCCGCCTTACTGGCAGGCCAGGCATTCCTCGTAATCGGTGGAAGTGCCCGTGGCCGCCGGAGCGGGCGCGGAGCCTTCCTTCTGGGTCATGTCACGCTTTTCCTGTCCGTCGCTTACCGCATCGGCGCGCTGGATGGACAGCGAACGGCAGTAATACAGCGACTTCACGCCCCGCTTCCATGCCATGTAATGGATCTGGTGCAGGTCGCGCTTGTTCACGTTGGCGGGCAGGAAGATGTTGATCGACTGCGCCTGACAGATGAACGGCGCACGGTCGGCGGCATGCTCGATCACCCAGCGCTGGTCCAGTTCAAACGCGGTCTTGAACACGTCCTTTTCCTGCTGGGTCAGGAAATCCAGATGCTGCACGCTGCCCTTGTTCAGGGTGATGGAGGACCAGATCTCGCTGGTGTTCTTTCCCTTTTCGGTCAGCAGGCGGTCAAGGTGACGGTTGCGCACGGTGAAGGAACCCGACAGCGTCTTCTGCAGGAACACATTGGCCGCGATCGGTTCGATTCCGGGGCTGGCATTGCCCGCGATAATCGAAATCGACGCCGTGGGCGCAATCGCCATCTTGTTGGAAAAACGTTCCATCACACCGTATTCGGCGGCATCGGGGCACGGCCCGCGTTCCTGCGCCAGTTTGATGGACGCCGCATTCGCCTGCTCACGGATATGCTTGAATATCTTGCGGTTCCACACCTTGGCCACAACGCTTTCGAACGGCACGTTATTGGCCTGAAGGAAGGTATGGAAACCCATGACTCCCAGCCCTACCGAACGTTCGCGCATGGCGGCGTAGCGGGCGCGTTCCATATCGTCAGGCGCGCGGTCGATGAAATCCTGCAGCACGTTATCGAGGAACAGCATCACGTCCTCGATGAACTGCGGTTCGTCCTTCCACTCATCCCATGTCTCAAGGTTGAGCGAGGACAGACAGCACACCGCCGTACGTTCCCGGCCATGATGGTCCATGCCCGTGGGCAGCGTGATTTCCGCGCACAGGTTGGATGTCTTGACCTCCAGCCCCGCCAGCTTGTGGTGTTCGGGACGGGCATTGTTCACATGGTCGGAATAGATGATGTATGGCTCACCCTGTTCCATGCGCGCGGTCAGAATCCGGATCCACAGCGCCCGCGCCGAAATCTTGCGGATGACCGTATTGTCCTTGGGCGAAAGCAGCGCCCATTCCGCATCGTCCGCCACCGCACGCATGAACGCATCGGACACCAGCACGCCGTGGTGCAGGTTGAGCGCCTTACGGTTGGGATCGCCGCCGGTCGGACGGCGCAGTTCGATGAATTCCTCGATCTCGGGGTGCCAGACCGGCAGGTATACCGCAGCCGATCCACGGCGCAGCGATCCCTGGCTGATCGCCAGCGTCAGGCTGTCCATCACGCGGATGAAGGGGATGACACCGGATGTCTTGCCGTTGCGGCCCACATTCTCGCCAATCGAACGCAGGTTGCCCCAGTAGGAGCCGATGCCCCCACCCTTGGAGGCCAGCCATACATTCTCGTTCCACAGGTCGACAATGCCGCGCAGGCTGTCATTCGCTTCGTTCAGGAAGCACGAAATGGGCAGGCCGCGCGTGGTGCCACCATTGGACAGCACCGGGGTTGCGGGCATGAACCAGTGCCGGGAAATATAATCATACAGCCGCTGCGCATGGGCGGCATCGGCACCGTAATAGGACGCAACCCGCCCGAACAGGTCCTGATAGCTTTCACCCGGCAGGAGATAGCGGTTATCAAGCGTGGCCTTGCCAAATGCCGTCAGCAGCGCATCGCGGGAATGGTCCACGCGCACGGGATGATGACCGGGCAGCTGGACCACGTTATCCAGCATGTCAGACATTGTCTCACTGTCCTTTCCCCGGACGCTACCGTCCCCGTAGGCAGAACAGTCGGACATGCCTTCGGATACGTCATCCAGGACCATTTACATTCTCCGTAATCGGCTCGTGCCAATGCACAGGGTCTTTCGAGCCTGTGGCTGGGGGCAAGGTTTTCTGATTTACCCCCTATATATGGACCACCGCGCGCCCGATTGCACTATATAATGTAGGGGACAAAATTGTGGACGGATTGTCCGAATCAGCGGGGAAGCTGGGTCAAGCACGAAAAGGGGCAGAATATTTTTTAAATTTTCCGCCCCGACGCCATCAGGATTCCAGGGTGCCCCAGCGCGCCGTCGCCGCGTCATCCTGCGCCCGGGGTTCGACCCATGCGCTGCGACCATTTCCGAATTCCTCGCGTTTCCAGAAGGGTGCGCTGGTCTTGAGCCAGTCCATCATGAATTCGGTCGCATCGAAGGCGGCACTGCGATGCGCGGCGGCACATAATACCAGCACGATGGGCATGCCCACCTCCAGCCGCCCTACGCGATGGATGACCGTGCAGCCAACCAGCCCGAATCGCGCACATGCCGATTCGGCGATGCGCTGCATCATGGACTCGGTCATGCCGGGATAATGTTCCAGTTCCAGCGCACACAGGCCGTCACCACCACGGACGATGCCAGTGAATGCGGCAACCCCGCCCACACTCTCCTGCCCGTCCAGCAGCAGGGTGGTTTCATGGCCGGAATCGAAGACTTCGGCCTGAACCCGGATCGTGATGCGCGGCATGACCGGATCAGCCCCCCGTGACCGGGGGGAAGAAGGCAATTTCGTCATTGGCGGCGATGGGGGCCGAAATGGCGGCGAAACTCTGGTTGACGGCAACGCGGATCAGTTCGGGCCGGGCAAAGATTTCGCCATATTCACCACCACGGGCACGCAACTGGTCAACCAGATCCTGCACGGAACGCGCGCCCTGTGGCAGGTCCAGCGTTTCACCTGAACGACCGAGCCGGTCCCGCAGCCATGCAAAATAGAGAATGCGCAGCATTCCGGTCTTATCTCCCTTAACGCCAGGCCGAAAACTGACAGCCACTCGCTGTCAGGGGGTCTGCTGTTCCTGCACCGTGCCGTCTGATGCGACCACGGTATTGGTGCCATCGCCGTTGGGCACGATGATGGCCGTATCCGACACGCCCTTATGCGTCGGCGATGCCCCCGAAGACAATGCAGAAACGCGCGCCCCCTGCCCCGGCATGGCAAGCAGCACGCCATCGTTGCCGATCTGCATCTCCCCACCCGCGGGCAGGTCCTGCTCACGCACCGCCATGCGCGCGCCGACCGTTGTGCCGGATGTATCGTCCGTATCCGCCAGCATCGACTGCCCCCGGGGCACGACCGGCCATATATTGGTTTCCTGCGGCAGGATCGGCAGCACCTGTGGCGCTTCGCCCGCCACGCGCCGCATGTTTTCCACATCGGCACGCGGAGTATTGGGAAGCGAGCCGGGCAGTTCCGTATTGTCGGACAGGATTTTGCCGAATCCACCGCATCCCGCCAGACCGACCAGCACTGGCAGCATCAAGACATGGCGCACCGTTCTTCCCCCTTGACCTGTCTGGCAACAGGCGGGCGCATCGGCCCGCAGGAAAGAACAACAACGATACGCGTTAATTTTTCATGTAGGTCAGGAAGATAATTTGGTCGCGCCCGTACCGGTTCCGTTGACGTGACGCAGCCCGGTGGACAGGTAATCCCACCCGGTGATGAGGGTGAGCGCCGCCGCGATCCACATCATTACCGCCCCCAGCGCATCAACCGGCAGCCAGCCGATATGCAGCAGGGCCGCCGTGCTGTCCCCGGCCAGCAGGAAGCCGATGGCCGTCATCTGGAAGCCGGTTTTCCATTTTGCCAGCCGCGTTACCGGCAGCCCCACACGGGTCGCTGCCAGATATTCACGCAGGCCGCTGACCAGAATTTCGCGTGAAAGGATGATGATGGCCGGATACAGGCAGCCATAGGGCAGCCGTCCCAGTCCGGCCATGACCATGAGCGAGGCACCGACCAGCAGCTTGTCCGCAATGGGGTCGAGCATCCGGCCCAGATCGGAATTCTGGTTCCACGCCCGCGCCAGCTTTCCGTCCAGATAATCCGTGATCCCCGCAAGGATGAACAGCACGCAGGCCGCGCAATCGGTCTGCGGGGTATGGATGACGACCAGTCCCACAACAATGGGAACCACGACAATGCGGGACAGGGTCAGGAGATTGGGCAGGTCGGTAAGCATGCTGATACTGCTATAGCCAAGGATGAGGAAAAATCGAAATACCGATAACGCCTGTCAGGCAGGTTCTGCGCTCACACCTGCATGACAGGCGCTCAGTCCCCTGTCCAGTCCGGATGGAAATATCCGTATATGGCGCGCGCCATGTCACGGTTGATGCCAGGCGCATTTTCCAGTTCCCCCAGCCCCGCCTGCCGTACACTGCGCGCCGAGCCGAAGTGATTGAGCAGCGCACGCTTGCGTGCCGGACCAACGCCGGGAATATCATCCAGTTCCGAGCGCACCAGCGTCCTGGACCGCCCCGCGCGGTGGGTGGTGATGGCAAACCGATGGGCTTCATCACGCAGGCGCTGAAGGTAGTACAGGACCGGGTCGCGCAGCGGGAGCTGGAAGGGTGGACGGTCAGCCATATGGAACCACTCCCGCCCCGCGTCACGATCCGGCCCCTTGGCAATGGCCACCAGCGTCACGCCCGTCACCCCCAGTTCATCCAGAACCGCCCGCACGGCTGAATACTGCCCCGCACCGCCATCGATCAGCAGGATGTCGGGCCAGTCTTCGGGGCGGTTGCCTTCTTCCCGGTCGCGCAGGGCGCGGCGAAACCGGCGTTCCAGCACTTCGCGCATCATGCCGAAGTCATCGCCCGGCGTGACCGGTCCCTTGATGGAAAACTTGCGGTAGGCACGTTTGTCGAACCCTTCCGGCCCGCCAACCACCATCACGCCATAGGCATTCGCGCCCTGAATGTGGCTGTTATCGTAGGTCTCGATCCGCCTGGGTGGGGCATCCAGCCCGAACAGGTCGGCAACCCCCTGAAGCAGCCGGGCCTGCCCGGCACTTTCGGCCAGCCTGCGTTCCAGCGCTTCGCGCGCGTTGATTTCGGCATGTTCGATCACGCCGCGCTTTTCCCCGCGCTGCGGATGGGTGATTTCCACCTTGCGCCCGCGCCGTATGCTGAGGGCGGATGTCAGCACATCGCATTCCGGCAGGTCCTGATTGACCAGCACCTGCGCGGGGGGCGGCTTGTCATCGTAAAACTGCCCGATGAAGGCGGCCAGCACGTCGGGCGCGCTTTCATCGCGCGCATGGCTGGGAAAAAACGCGCGATTGCCGTTGTTGCGCCCGCCGCGGATGAAGAACACCTGAATGCAGGACTGTCCTGCAATCTGCCAGATGGCGATGATGTCCGCATCGCTCACGGTAGACGGATTGATCACGCTGGAATCCTGCTGCAGCGCGGACAGGCCGCGTATCCGGTCACGGATGGCGGCGGCGCGCTCGAACTCCAGCGCCTCGGCGGCCTGTTCCATATCCCGGCCCAGTTCCTCGCGCAGGTGGGTGCTTTTTCCGGCAAGGAAGTTACGGGCCTCGCGCGCCAGTTCGGCATATTCCTCACGGCTTATGCGGTCGGTGCAGGGCGCGGAACAGCGGTGGATCTGGTGCAGCAGGCACGGACGGGTGCGGCCCTGCATTTCGCTGTCGGAACATGAACGCAGCAGGAAAGTCCGCTGAAGCAGGTTGAGCGTCTGGTTGACCGACCATGCGGATGCAAATGGCCCCCAGTACGACGCCCCCTTGACCGGCTTGCCCCGGTGCTTGCTGATCTGGGGGAAATCGTGCCGGTCGGTCAGCATGATCCATGGATAGCTTTTGTCGTCACGCAGCAGGATATTGTAACGCGGCTGCATGCGCTTGATGTAATTGGCCTCCAGCAACAGGGCTTCGGCCTCGGTATGGGTCGTGACGATTTCCATGCTGCCCGTTTCGGACACCATGCGGCGCAGCCGTTCGGTCAGGCGGCTGACATGGGTATACGACGTCACCCGTTTTTTCAGGTTCAGCGCCTTGCCCACATACAGCACATCGCCTTTCGGCCCCAGCATGCGGTACACGCCGGGCGATTGCGGCATGGTCTGCAGGGCATGGTGAATCGCCTCCACCCCTTTGGGACGGGTGGAGGGGGCTGAAATGGCTGTTGTCATGGATGGTAGCCGTTCATCCACCGATGATGTGGATAAGTCTGTGGAGCAGAAGCAGAAAAAAACGTGCGGATGGCGGTTTTCCTTTCCTGAACTTGGATTGCCCAAAAAAACATCACTAATGCTAACCTATTGTTTTTAAATAAATATATTTGGGAACCCATGGACCGGAACAAAATTCCTTCGCAACATTAGCCAAATTTAACCCTGTCAACCCCACAAGTGGACAAATTGTGGCATCCCTGTGTTCAAGAGGGTTGTTTTCCTTTTCACACGAAATATCAGCCGCCTTTTGCAATTCGTTCCTGTTTTTGTCCTGTCCGCTTCCCGATGGTGGCAAAAATATTCTTGTCAGCCCGCGCCGGATCGGCAATGCACCCGATATGCGTATCATCACCTGGAATATCAATTCCCTTCGCCTGCGGATGCCCCTGCTGGAACAGCTCTGCCGGGATACGGCACCCGATATGGTGTGCCTGCAGGAAACCAAGGTACCGGACAATCTGTTCCCCATGGAACAGGTCCGGGCGCTGGGATTCGATCATGTCGTTTTCCGGGGCATGAAGGGGTATAACGGGGTCGCCATCCTGTCACGCCAGCCCGTAACCGTGCTGGAGGATACACCCGACTGGTGCCAGCGCGGCGACTGCCGCCATATCGCCGTGCGCCATGGCGCGGGCGCGGACGCCATTGATGTGCATGACTTCTACGTCCCCGCGGGCGGCGATATTCCCGATCCGGTGGAAAATCCAAAATTCGCGCACAAACTCGCCTTTATCGAGGAAGCGCGGCACTGGTTTTCCGCCCGCGCGATGCGGCGCACGGTTCTGGTGGGGGATCTGAACATCGCCCCGCTGGAACATGATGTGTGGAGCCACAAACAACTGCTCAAGATCGTCAGCCATACGCCCGTGGAGACCGAGGGACTGCTGAAATGGCAGGATACCGGTTTTGTTGACGCCATGCGTCACTTCGTCCCGGCCAGCGAGAAGCTTTATACGTGGTGGTCGTATCGCAACCGGGACTGGAGCGCATCGAACCGTGGGCGCCGCCTGGACCATGTATGGGTCACGCCGGACCTGAAGGACGCGCTGCGTGGCGTGGAAGTGCTTCGCCCCGCCCGTGACTGGGACAAGCCATCCGACCATGTGCCGGTCATTGTCGATCTTGCCGTCTAGCAGCGTTTTTTCGACGCAGGGCGGGAAGAAACAGGCCACCGGTTAACCCCCGATGCGGATGGCCCCCCCCCCTGAAATGCGACCGGGCCACCCATCACAGGTGGCCCGTCATAATCAGCCTGTAAATCCAGGGGCGAGCGCCCTCAGGCGAGGACCGTCTTGCCACCTTCGGGGTCCAGACGGTAACCGCCCCCTTCCGTCACCAGCAGCGTGGCGTTGGTGGGGTCCGGCTCGATCTTCTGGCGCAGGCGGTAGATATGGGTTTCCAGCGTGTGGGTGGTAACCGCTGCGTTGTAGCCCCATACCTCGTTCAGCAGTACCTGACGGGGCACGGGACGCGTGCCGGCGCGGTACAGGAACTTCAGGATGGCCGCTTCCTTCTCCGTCAGGCGGATGCGGCGGTTCTTCGCCGTTTCCTGCAGAAGCTTGGCGGACGGGCGGAAGATATAAGGCCCGATAGCGAAAACCGCGTCCTCGCTGTTTTCAAAAATACGCATCTGCGCGCGCAGACGGGCCAGAAGTTCCGCGATACGGAACGGTTTGGCGACATAGTCATTCGCCCCGGCGTCAAGCCCGCGCACGACATCCGTTTCATCATCGGAACCGGTCAGGATGATGATGGGAATGCGCTTGCCCTTGCGGCGCAGCTCGGCGCAGAAATCGCGGCCATCCCCGTCGGGAAGGGAAACATCCAGAATAATTGCATCGAACCGGGCGCCCGGCGTCTGCAGTTTCTCCCAGGCTTCGGCGACGGAGCCAGCCTCGATCGCTTCAAATTCACCATCAACCTGTAGCTGTTCAACGAGCATTTGACGTAAAGTCTGATCGTCGTCCGCTATCAGTATGGGACGTGCTCCTGCCATCGAACCCTCTTTATCACTTTAGTCCCGGCCCGTTATCGGTCCGGTCTTTGTCTTGCCTGTTCATGCCCGGCCCCACAACCCCCGGTCATGATGCCTTACGCAGTCAGATCTGGGCCGGAGATAAACATAAATACGACCCAATCCAGAGGAATCCATGATACGCGCAATTTTGCAAACGAATACAGGGCTGGATGCACAACTGCATTGCATGCGCGAAATTGTTCCCGCCATCATCGGCGCGGGGGGCATAAAAAACCACAAAACTGAGGGAGATCACGCAACGCCTGCCGGTATTCTGCCGCTGCGGCGGGTTTTCTACCGCGCGGACCGCGTGTCATCACCAGTCTGTCATCTGCCGGTGGAACCCCTCTCCGCGCTTGATGGATGGTGCGATGACCCCACCCATCCCGACTATAACCGCCATATCACGCTGCCCCATTCCGCCCGCCACGAACGGCTCTGGCGGGATGATCACGTTTACGACATCATCGTGGTACTTGGTTATAACGACGCGCCTGTGCGCCGTGGCGCGGGGTCGGCCATATTCATGCACCTGCCGCCCGCCGGTGGCAGACCGACGGAAGGCTGCATCGCCCTGCCCGAACCCGTGCTGCGTCACCTGCTGGCGGCGGGACTGGGGGAAATCGAGGTCAGGCCGGTATAGGCACCGCCACCTGTGGCGCATCCGGCGCTGCGGCCTCTTCTGGCGGCACGTAGGTAATGATGATGTCACCCGCCGCAGGCTCGATCGGGGTTACGTCCTCGGCCGAAAAGACCCAGATCGCGGTTCCCTTGCGAATAATCATGAACAGCATGACCGGATCACCGGGTAACGGGTTTTCATCCTCGTTATCGGATTCTTCGATGACGTGGCTGCTAAAACGCCAGCCTTTCGCATAACGGGAATCGATCAGGGAGAAATTCCAGCCCGGTTCCCCCAGAACCTTCCCGCGCGAATCCCGACTCAGGCCATGGTACAGGTCCAGACGCGCCAGTCCCGGACTGACCTGAAACACACGCTGCCGCCCCAGATCAGGCGCCATGCGCGCGCAGACAAGACCGTTATAGATGGCATCCGGCGTCGCCGCGATCAGGTAATCCGCAGGCCGCTCCTCAAGGCTCTCCTGTCCTTCGACCGATAACAGTTCCGCCTTGAGCACCGGCACGCCAAACCGCGCGGCCTTGTCCAGTGCCGGGGCATAGGTATCGACCAGCAGCACCGGCACTCCCACCTCGTGCACCACGCGGGCAAGGTTGGTGGACCACGCATTGGCCCCCATGATGGCCAGCGCCGGTTCATCAGACAGCGTAAGCCGCAGCGCGCGCGCCAGTGGACGCAGCGAGAAGCCATGCAGGATCATGGTCGATGCGATCAGGGCGAACACGGCGGGCGTAATCAGGTCCGCCCCCGGATAGCCCGCTTCCTGCAACTGCAACCCGACCACCCCCGCCACGGCGGCGGCCACGATCCCGCGCGGCGCGATCCAGCCCACGAACAGCCGCTCCTGCCATGACATGCTGGCCCCGATGGTGGACAGGAAAATACCCAGCGGACGCACCACGAACATGACCGTAAGCGTAAGCGCCATGATCGGCAGGGAAAGCTGGTTCAGCAGGGTACGCTGCAAATCGGCCGTCAGCAGGACAAACAGGCATGAAACCACGATCACGCCGAGGGATTCCTTGATGCGCTGCAGTTCCGACATGCCCGAGACCTGCAGGTTGGCCAGCGCCATGCCGAACACGGTCGCCGCCATAAGCCCTGCCCCCTGCATGACCAGATTGCACACCGCCGCAACCCCCACGGCGAAGGCCAGGATCATCGGGATACGCAGGATCTCGGGCAGCAGATCGCGTGAGGAGAGGAATTTGATCAGCAGGGCGGCAAAGACACCACACCCGATCGCAACCATGGTGGCGAACAGTAGTTGCGGCCCGATCTCGACCGCTTCCAGCGAAATGCCCCCCATATGCGAAGGCCGGATCAGCAGGTATTCCAGAACCAGCGTCGCAAGGATGGCCGCAATCGGGTCATTGACGATGGCTTCCCACCGCAGGAAGGCCGCCACCCGGGGTTGCAGCTTGGTATGCCGCAGCAGCGGCAGCACCACGGTCGGCCCGGTCACGACCACGATAGCGCCAAACAGCCATGCCGTGCCCCAGTTCAGGTGCCCGACATAATGCGCGGCAATGGATGCAAGTACCCAGTTGACCGGCAGGGCCGCCGCAGTCAGCCGCAGCACCCCTTCCCCCGATTCACGCCACTGGCGCAGGTTCAGGGCGAGTCCCCCCTCGAACACGATGAAGGCCACGGCCATGGAAACCAGGGGATGGAAATAGGGGCCAATGGTCGCCGCTGGATGCAGCATCCCCACCCCCGGCCCGTAAAACAGCCCGAGGGCGAACAGCAGCACGATGGCAGGTAGCTGAAAGCGCCACGCCACCCACTGCGCGGCGATCCCGCCGCCCAGAACGCACAGAATTCCTATGGCAAGGTTTGTGGCCTGCATGCCCGTATCCCACTTTGTTGCAAACACCCCTGCCGCCTGGCCGGCATCCAGTTCATGCGCGTAAATACGACCGGGCGTAATGGTTCGTGTATATCAGGATTTACGCTGCATCATGGCAGCAAAAAAGCCATCCGTATGATGCTGGCGGGGGGTAAGGCTGACCTGACCATCCGTACTCAGTCCGGGCGGCAGGTCATCATGTTCCGAATCAGGGGGAACCAGTGCGAAGTCGGGATTGCGCGCCAGAAAGGCCGTGATCTGGTCCGTATTTTCTTCGCGCAGCACGGAACACGTCGCATAGACCATGCGTCCGCCGGGACGGACCAGTGCTGCGGCACGGTCAATGATTTCGGCCTGTTTGGCGGTCAGTTCCAGCAGGTCCTGTTCACGCAGGCGCAGGCGGGCATCAGGGTTACGACGCCACGTACCCGTGCCCGTGCATGGCGCATCGACCAGAACACGGTCGAAACTGCCGCTACGCCGACGCGCCCAGCGGTCGCCCGCTACCAGCAGGTGACGTTCGGCATTATGCACGCCCGCACGGCGCAGGCGGCGCACCGCCCCTTCCAGCCGGGGTTCGGATACGTCGCAGGCCACGATATGGCCGCGATTTTCCATAGTCATGGCCATGCCCAGCGTCTTGCCCGCAGCACCAGCGCAATAATCCAGCACCCGCATGCCCGGTCGCGCACCAACGGCCGCGACGACAAGCTGGCTGCCTTCGTCCTGTATTTCGATCAGGCCACTGCGGAAAGCAGCGCTGGATGTAACCGGCAGGCGCCCCGTTACCCGCAACCCCCAGGGGGAAAGCGTGGTCTCCACGGCATGAATGCCCTCCGTCCCCAGTGCCGCGCGCGCCGTGGGACGGTCGGACTTGAGCAGGTTTACACGCAGGTCGAGTGTCGCTTCACCTTCCATGGCCGCCAGTTCGGCTTCCAGCGCATCGCCGAACGTGCGTTCCAGCCGGGGCAGCAGCCAGTCGGGCACTTCCAGCCTGACGGCGCGCGGCATGTCCGGATGGAGCAGGTCCTGCCCCCGCAGCCGGTCATACAGCCGCCGCTCCGGTCCGGTCAGGCCCAGCGGGGCATAGCGTTCACCCGTAAAAAGATCATCGGGGTTTTCACGCCCCTGTGGCCCCAGCGCCATCATCGCCAGCGCCAGCAGACGGGGCGTCGGCTGCATGTCAGCGTTTTCAATCCACCAGTGCAGCCTGCGCCAGTGCCGCAGGATGCCCCACACCCGCGCCGATATGGCCCGGCGGTCGCCCCCGCCGATATAGCGCCGTTCACGGAAGAAGGCATTGGCCAGAGCGTCCGCCGGTCGCAGCGGCGTCGCCTCCATTGCGGTAAGAAGATCAATGGCGGCGGAAAGCCGTGCGCTGGGTGTCATGGATTATGGAACCGTTATACTGTCATGAAACCGGCAGGGTCAGTCCTGCCGGTAGTTCGGGGCTTCACGCGTGATGGACACGTCATGCACGTGACTTTCACGCAGGCCCGCGCCGGTAATCCGGCGGAAGCGCGCGCGTTTCTGCAGGTCGGCCACCGTAGCGGACCCGGTATAGCCCATACCTGCGCGCAGGCCACCCACCAGTTGATGGATCACGGCACCCATCGCGCCCTTGTACGCAACGCGGCCTTCGATCCCTTCGGGGACCATCTTGTGCGTGTCCTTGATGTCCTGCTGGAAATAGCGGTCAGCCGAACCACGGGACATGGCGCCAAGGCTGCCCATGCCACGATAGGATTTATAGGTCCGTCCCTGATACAGGAACACCTCGCCCGGGGCTTCTTCCGTCCCCGCCAGCAGCGAGCCGATCATGACCACGTCAGCACCCGCGCCGATCGCCTTGACGATATCGCCCGAGGTACGCACGCCACCATCGGCAATGGCAGGCACATCGAGTTCATGACAGGCCGCAGAGGTTTCCATAACAGCGGAAAACTGCGGCACGCCCACGCCTGCGACCACGCGCGTGGTGCAGATCGACCCCGGCCCGATACCGACCTTTACGCAATCGGCACCAGCGCCGATCAGCGCCCGCGCGGCTTCCGGCGTTGCGACGTTACCGGCGATGATCTGGATGTCGTTCTCGATCGCGCGGATACGCTCGATGGTTTTCAGCACGCCAGCGGAATGGCCGTGGGCGGTGTCGATCACCACCACGTCCACGCCTGCCCCGATCAGTTCACGTGCGCGGACCACCCCGTCATCACCCACACCCGTCGCTGCTGCGCAGAGCAGACGGCCAAGGCTGTCCTTGTTGGCCTGCGGATACTGCACCGCCCGGTCCATGTCCTTGACGGTGATGAGACCGATGCAGCGGTCTTCATCATCAATGACCAGCAGTTTTTCGATCCGGTGGCGGTGCAGAAGCTGGCGGGCCTGATCGCGGTCGGCATTGTTGCGCACGGTCACAAGGTTTTCGCGCGTCATGAGTTCATACACGCGCTGCGCCGGATCGGTGGCGAAGCGGACATCGCGGTTGGTCAGGATGCCGACCAGACGGTTGGTCTCACGCTCGACCACTGGCAGGCCGCTTATGCCATGGCGGGACATGATGGCGTTGACTTCCGCCAGCGTCTGGTCCGGGTACACCGTGACAGGATTGACCACCATGCCGGATTCGAAGCGCTTGACGCGACGGACCTGTTCGGCCTGCTGTTCAACGGTCAGGTTTTTGTGGATGACACCCAGGCCCCCGTTCTGGGCCATGGCAATGGCCATGCTGTCTTCGGTCACGGTATCCATGGCCGAGGAAATGAGCGGGATGTTCAGGGTGATCTTGCGGGTCAGCCGGGTCTTGGTCGATGTCTGCGAAGGCAGGACACTCGATTCGTCGGGAACAACCAGCACATCATCAAACGCCAGGGCCTCACGGATTCGATCCTCAAGCCGGGGAGCAGATGTGTTTTTCTGAATGGAAGACATGATGCAGGGGCCTCGTCAGCAGATGGCGGCTTCCCCGCGCCTCGGGTCACCGACCGTTGGCGCACCCTCATAGGGTGCGAAACCGCTGCTGGCAAGCATTACACGCATGGTCCGTACGTTTTCTGCCCCCCGTGGCCCGTACACGGTGCGGGATCAGGCGTACAGCCGCATCCCGTCATAGGCGGCCTCGACCCCTGCGGGCAGGTTTTCCTGCATCCAGCCCCAGTCCATGTCCGGCCCCATATGGGTCAGCACCGTGCGGCGGGGCTGTATGATCCCGCGCCAGTACAGCACCTGATCCAGCCACCCGTGGGAAAGGTGATCGTCACGCTGGAAACAGTCCACCACCCACGTATCGACCCCGCGCAGCGTATCAAGGGCCGCGTCGCTCAGTTCGACCACATCGGTGCAGTACGCCATCGGCCCCACCCGCAGGCCGATCGTCTCGGTCCGGCCATGCCGCTGGCTGAACAGGTGTATGGACATCCCCGCCATCACATGACGGCAGGGCAGCGTAAGCGGATGCGCGTCCAGTATGGGACGGAAAATGCGCGGCGGTGTCCACGGGCGAAAGGCATAGTCGAACCGGATGGCGATTTCATCCAGCGTCTCCGCCGTTCCGTAGACGGGCAGTGGTCCCTCGATAATACGGTTGATCGCCCGCAGTTCATCCAGCCCGCCCACATGGTCGGCATGGGCATGGGTATACAGAACCGCATCCACCACGCTGACACGCTGCGCCAGAAACTGGTCCCGCAGGTCCGGCCCCGTATCGACCAGCAATGTGCGTCCCGGCCCGTCACTGATGATGACGGAAGACCGGGTGCGGCGATTACGCGGCTCCGCCGGATCGCATTCGCCCCAGTCCCCTGCCCCGTCCGGACCGCCGAGCATGGGCACGCCAGCCGACCCACCGCAGCCGAGGATGATCATTTCCATCCCGTCAAACCGCCTGAGTGAACAGACGGCTGAAATTGGCCGTGGTCATTTCGGCAAACGCCGCATCTTCCATCCCGCGCAGTTCCGCCAGAACGCGGGCGGTATAGGCGACATAACCCGGCTCGTTACGCTTGCCACGCCGGGGCACGGGAGCAAGGTATGGCGAATCGGTTTCCACCAGCAGCCGGTCGGCTGGCACGTCTTTCGCCACGTCGCGCACGGACTGCGCACGATTGAACGTCGCAATACCCGAGAAGCTGATATATCCCCCCAGTTCCAGCGCCCCACGCGCCAGTTCCGGCCCCGACGAAAAGCAGTGGATCAGGAACGGGAAAGCACCGTTGCGCGTCGTCTCATCGCGCAGGATCGCCAGCGTGTCCTCATCAGCCTCACGCGTATGGATCACCAGCGGCAGGCCGGTCCTGCGCGCGGCGTCGATATGGACGCGGAAGCTTTCGTGCTGCAGCGGGCGGACATCGGCCTGACCGTGGAAATAGTCCAGCCCGCTTTCCCCGATTCCCACCACGCAGGGATCATCCGCCATGGCGGCGATGGTGGCGGCGTCGGGCAGGTCTTCTTCCGTCACATGGTCGGGATGGGTACCGATGGTGCACCACACCCGCAGGTCGGGCTGATCCAGCGTCGCCAGTTTCTTCTGCTGCTGCGCGCGCGACAGACGCGTGCCGATGGTGACCATGCCATCCACCCCGGCCTGTTGCGTGCGGGCCAGGATTTCGGGCAGTTCCCCGTCAGAAAAATGGTCGAGATGACAGTGGGAGTCAGTCAGTCCCGTACGGGTCATGTGGCCTCCGGTTCGACAAAGCGGGGGAAGATGCCCTGCGGCGCGGGCAGCACCCGGCCACCAGGCAGCGGCGTATCGAGGGCCGCGAAATCACGTTCCCCGGCTTCCACGCCAAGCTGGGTCAGCATCCGGTCCATGCTGCCGGGCATGTAGGGCTGAAGCACGGTGGCGATAATCCGCAACGCATCAGCCAGCACGCGCAGCACGTCCGCCATGCGCGCGGCATCTGTCTTCTTCAGCTTCCACGGGGCCTGATGGTCGATATAGGCGTTACAGGCGCGGATGACCTTCCACACCTCCTCCAGCGCATCGGTCAGGGCCTGACGGTCGATCTGTTCATGCATGATCTGCGGCAGCAGGCTTGCCGGGGCCAGCAGGGCGGTATCTTCTGCCGTGTGGGCGCCCTGCGGGGGCAGCACCCCTTCACAGTTGCGCGCGATCTGCGACAGCGTGCGCTGTGCAAGGTTCCCCAGATCATTCGCCAGTTCCACATTCATGCGCGAGACGATGGCCCGACGGCTGAGATCACTGTCCCCGCCAAAGGGCATCTCCCGCATCAGGAAGAAGCGGATCGGGTCGAGGCCGAAGGTCTTAACAAGGTCACGCGGGTCCACCACGTTGCCCAGCGACTTGCTCATCTTCTGGCCTTCGATGGTCCACCAGCCATGGGAGAACACACGCTCAGGCAGCTCAAGCCCCGCCCCCATCAGCAGCGCGGGCCAGTAGATGGCATGGAAGCGCAGGATGTCCTTGCCCACCAGATGCAGGTTGGCGGGCCAGAAATCCCATCGCGGCCCTTTTTCATCCGGAAAGCCAAGGGCGGACAGGTAGTTGGCCAGCGCATCCACCCACACATACATCACATGCTTCGGGTCACCCGGAACGGGAATGCCCCAGTTGAAGCTGGTACGGCTTATGGACAGGTCACGCAGGCCCTGACGCACGAAGCTTGCGACCTCGTTACGGCGGCTCTGCGGTTCGATGAAGCCGGGACGGTTTTCATACAGTTCCAGCAATCTGTCGCCAAAGGCCGACAGGCGGAAGAAGTATGACGGTTCGCGCACCCATTCCACGGCAGCGCCGGTGGGGGCCACCTTCCTGCCATCGGGACCATCGACCAGTTCGTCTTCGCCGTAGAAACATTCGTCACGCAGCGCGTACCAGCCTTCATACGCATCAAGATAGATATGGCCGTTTTCTTCCAGCCGCTTCCACAGGGCGGATGCCCCTTCGGCATGGCGGGGTTCGGTCGTACGGATGAAATCATCGTAGGAGATGGCCATCGTATCGTACATATCGCGGAAATCGGCCGCCACGCGGTCCGCAAACGCAATCGGTTCCATGCCCGCCGTCTGCGCGGCCTGTTCCACCTTCTGCCCGTGTTCATCCGTGCCGGTCAGGAAAAAGACATCAAAACCCGCCAGCCGCTTGAAACGCGCGATCACGTCGGCTGCGACGGATGTGTAGGCGTGGCCGATATGTGGCGCCCCGTTCACGTAATAGATTGGTGTTGTGACGTAGTAGCGCCGTGTCATGTTTCACTCACCCGCGCAAGCGCCGTTAGGACCGCCTGCTGTTTATCCAGATTGAATTGTTCGGTTTCCGCACGCAGCCGTACCATTTCCTGCCACAGCAGGGCCAGGCGGGCCGGGCGAAGGTCACTCATGCGCGCGGGGCCGGGATTGCAGGCCAGCGCGCGCGTCTTTTCAGATATGGCATTACACAGCAGATCGAAAAAGACGGAAAAGCCATTTTCCCGTTTTGTGACCTGTTCGGCAATATCATAGCCTGCCGCCTCGCCCCCTTCACCTTCCATGACGCGCGCGACAAGGCCGGCCAGCACATCCCCCTCACCATCAAGCAGCGCCAGCGCCCTGCCCGGCGCGCCACGGGCCTGCGGCAGGATAGTGGCCAGACTGCCCGCATCGGGGCCCCCCGTGCGCCCGGCGAACACGGTGCGCATGGCTGCGTCATCCAGCGGGGACAGGCCCAGCACCCTGCACCGGCTGCGTATCGTGGGCAGCAGACGCCCCGGCACGGAGCAGGTCAGGATCAGGATGGCGCGTTCGGGCGGTTCCTCAAGGATCTTGAGGATGGCGTTGGCCGCCGTGCGGTTCATGTATTCCGCACCATCCACGATCACCACGCGCCAGCCGCCCTCGGCTGCGGTGCGGCGCAGGAAGGCTGAAATGGGACGCACGTCATCGCCCACGATCTCGCGCCGCTGGCGGTGACGGCGATCGTCCATCCCGCGCGCCACCACCAGCAGATCGGCATGCGTGCCAGCCGTGACCCGGCGGCCCACGGCGCTGTCATGATCTTCCGCGCCCAGCAGCACACGGGCCATCATGAAGGCCATGGTGGTCTTGCCGATCCCCTCCGGCCCCGTCAGCAACCATGCGTGGTGCAACCGGCCCGACCTTATGACCGCAAGAAACTCCTGCCATGCCGCGTCATGCCCGATCAGGCGACGGCAGGCGCGGGGATCATCCATTGCCAGCCCTGCCCGCCATACCCGCAAGGAAAGGCTCCAGTTCCGCGCGAAGCGCTGCCTGCACCCCGTCCACCGCACCACTTGCATCAATGCGGCGGCAGCGCGTGCCGTCACGGCTGGCCACCGCGTCAAACCCCTGCGCCACGCGGGCGTGAAAAGCGGTATCCAGCGCTTCATACCGATCCGTGCGGTCGCTGCCACGCTGCGCCATGCGGGCATGGGCGATGGCGGCAGGCACCTGCAGCACGAAGGTCAGATCCGGCACGACCGGAATGAGCGCGCGCAGACGGGCGATCATGTCCAGCATGGCAGGATCGGCATGGCTCAACCCATAGCCCTGATAGGCTTCGGTTGAATCGGTAAAGCGGTCACAGATGACGATCCGCCCCTGTTGCAGGGCAGGCAGGATGCGCCGTTCGACATGATCGGCCCGGGCGGCGAAATGGGCCAGCACCTCCGCCCGGGCGCACAGGTCATGGCCACCGAACAGCAGGAAATCACGCAGCGCCTCCGCCCCCGGCGTGCCGCCGGGTTCGCGCGTAAGCTCCACCTCATGCCCCGCCGCGCGCAGGAAACCGGCCAGAAGGCCCGCCTGCGTGGACTTGCCCGCGCCTTCCCCTCCTTCAAACGTAATGAACAGGCCGGACATGCCTAGCCCCGTCCCAGCTTCTGGCCCAGAACCGCCGTGGCCCGCCCCATAAGCCCAAGCCGGGGCACGCTGGCGCCTGCGACCAGCGGCACGCGGATTTCAGCCAGCCCGGTATTGGCGATGACCAGTTCGCCCACCTGCTGCCCCGCCATGACCGGGGCAGGAATGGGGCTGCTGTAATCCATGCTGACATGCACCCTGTTCTGCCAGCCATGCGGCAGGGTCAGCGTCACGTCCCTTGTGGCCACCAGCGGCACGGTCGCCGTCTGCCCCAGCCATACGGGCGCGTTGTCCATGGCCACGCCCTTATGGATCAGCGTCGCGTTTTCAAAATTGACGAAGGACCATTCAAACAGCCGTTCGCCTTCCTGCGCGCGGGCGTTGCTGCTGGGCAGGCCATTAAGCGCCATGACGACACGGTTGCCGCCACGCTCGGCGCTGGCGCACAGGCCGAATCCACCTGCGTCCGTGTGGCCGGTCTTCAGGCCGTCCGCAATGCCCTTGACCACCAGCGCATTGCGGTTTTCCTGCGTGATCTTGTTGAACTGGAAACTTTTTTCCGAAAAGAAATGATAATATTCCGGAAAGTCGTGGATCAGGTGCATGGCGATCGTCGCCACATCGCGCGCGGACATGTAATGCCCGTCCATCGGCCAGCCCGTCGCGTTCAGGAAGTGGCTGTTGGTCATGCCCAACTGGGCCGCCTGCGCGTTCATCAGGCTGACGAACTGGTCCTCCGATCCGGCAATGCCTTCGGCCAGCACGATGCAGGCATCGTTACCGGACTGGATCACCATGCCCTGAATCAGTTCGGCGACCGTGACGGTTCCGTTCAGCGGCACGAACATTTTCGAGCCCTGCATCCGCCATGCCTTCTCGCTGACCGGAAGCGTCTGCTCCAGAGTCAGCCTGCCCGCATGCAGCATGCCGAACACCACATAGGCCGTCATCATCTTGGTCAGCGAGGATGGCGGCATCCGTTCATCAGCCGCCTTTTCCAGTATCACCGCCCCGGTGGTGTAATCGACAATGCACGCCCAGCGCGCGATCGTGTCGATGGGACCGATCAGGCTGTTCGCCGGGGTGGATGGCACGGCTGAGGCCTGCGTCGCGCCATCAACTGCGTGTGGGGCCGCATGGCGACGACGTGCCGGGGCGGCCAGCGCCGTGGTGGATACAAGAAGGCTGGTTGCCCCAGCCAGAAGGAAACGTCGGGTGTGCATTGCATCCTTGGTCCGGTAGGTACCGACCGGGCGCGGACCGCCGGTCGGGGTGACGGTGCCCGTCACGCGATTTCGTTCCCCAGCAGGCCAACGGCCAGCGCATAGAAATCAGATGGATTATAGCGACGGATCGCGGCGAAATTACGATAGACCATGAAGGCTTCGCCCCCCGGCCCGTCCGGGCGCAGCACGGCGCCCGTCATGTCGGGCTGGGCGAAGGGCGCGCCACCGATCTGGCGCACGCCCATTGCCGTCCATTCCGCCAGTGTACGGATACGGGCATGGCCCAGTATGGCTTGCGGCACGCTGTCGGGCATCGTGACCTGCTGCCCCCAGCTTTCGCCCCCCACCCAGCCGGAACCGGCAAGGTAGCTGGCGATGGAACCGAATATGTCAGGCATCGAATGCCAGATGTCGCGTCGCCCGTCGCCATCAATATCCACGGCGTATTTCAGGTAGGCGCCTGGCATGAACTGTGGCTGGCCCATGGCACCCGCGTAACTGCCGGTCATGTCCCCCGGTGCGACATCACCCGCATTGAGGATGGCCAGCGCATGGAACAGTTCATCGCGGAAGAACTTCGCCCGCCGCCCTTCATAGGCAAGGGTGCACAGCGCATCGACCACGTCGAACCTGCCGGTCAGCGTACCATAGGCCGATTCCAGCCCCCATATCCCCATAACCGCGCCCGGCGACACGTCGTAACGGGTCAGGACCTGCTGCTCCATCACGGCGCGTTGGGCGGCGAAGGCGGCGCGTCCGTCATCTATCTTGCGCTGTGTCAGCACACGGCTGCGGTACTGCGCCCATGTCAGGTGGAATTCGGGCTGGTTCCGGTCGCGCTGGATCACCTGCATGTTGGGCGTGGTCAGGGCAAGCGCCTGGGTTACGGCATCCGCCGTCAGTCCCTGCCGAATCGCATCACGCCTGATGCCTGCGACAAAACTGGCGTAATCCCCCGGCACCGCCGCCGCTTTCGCGCCCGCATGCGGATGTGCCGCATGGGCGGGCAGCAGCCACGACGCACCCGCCCCGGCGAGGGAGGCGGCGGCAACATGAAGAAGGCGACGACGTACGAGCATACCCGATGCTGTGCCACGCCGTTCCGCCCGTTTCAATCACTGATAAGCAGATCGGATAAGGCGTGATACAATACGCGACATAATTTCCGGTTTGTGGCCATGGACGAAGCATGCCACAAGAACGCCAACAGCAGTTCATGCGTTGGCCTTATGGCCTGTATTTCCCTGCCCGCCTGACGGGCCGACCGAAGGGCTTGTGTTACGTGGTTACGGTTTTTCCCTTCCATCCCCGCCGGATGTACTGAAACAGCCTGTATGCCAACATACCTGATGTCCTGTCTGGCCGCCGCCGGTGCCTCCCCCTTCGTGCAGGCGATGGCGATCATTGTCGGTACCTTTATACTGGAGGATGCGGCGACAATCCTGACCGCCATGCAGGTGCGCACCGGGCATGTCGATATCATGGTGGCGCTGGTCGCGCTGTATATCGGCATCGTGGTGGGGGACATGGGGCTTTATGGCATGGGCCGTCTGGCCGCGCTGTGGCCCCCGGCGCGACGGTGGATCACATTGCCCGATCACGTGCAGGAAGGCCGCTGGTTCGACCGCAACGTGTTCCGCATCGTGTTCATAAGCCGCTTCGTGCCCGGCGCACGCTTGCCGCTTTATACGGCATGTGGTTTCTTTCGCGCCCGGTTCGGACTGTTCTGTATCGCCGCGGTCCTCGCAACCCTGATATGGACATCCCTGCTTTTTCTGGTCTCGCTACGCGTGGGACAGTTCCTGATTGACCATCTGGGAACATGGAAATGGGCGGGCATGGCCGGTTTTGTCCTGACCATTTTCCTGATCAGCCGCATGATCGCACGTTTGCAGAGCAATGAGACCCGATGACCGACATGACCACCACCCTTGACCACCGGCCGCCGTCACCAGCAGCCGCCCCCACCGTGTCGGCTTTCGAGTTCTGGCCGGGGTGGATCTTCTACACGCCGGTCGTCCTGTACTGGATCGTGCTGGGACTGTGGTACCGGGATTTCAGCCTGCCCACCGCCGCCAATCCGCGCATCGAAACCGGCGGGCTGTGCGGTGAAAGCAAAAGCTCCATCCTTGACATGGCGGGCGATGTAGCGCGCGAGTGGATCGCCCCCTACGCCGTGCTGACCACTGGCGACAACGACCTGCCCCGCGCGCTCGACGCCATGGAAAAGGCCGGTCTGTCATTTCCCGTCGTGCTCAAGCCCGATATCGGCTGCAACGGAACGGGCGTGCGGATCATGCGCGACGTGGACAGCCTGCGCACCGGGCTTGCCGCCTTTGGCCGCAATGTGGCGGTCATGCTCCAGCACCTGATCCCCTACGGGCATGAAGTCGGGCTGTTCTATATCCGCCACCCTGACGAGGCGGAGGGCCGCATTACCTCCCTCACCTACAAGGAGGTGCCGCACCTGACCGGCGATGGCCATTCCACGGTGGAGGAACTGATCCACGCCGATGCCCGCACCCGGCTCGTGCCGCATATCTACCTGCCCCGTCTGAAGGACCGCCTGCGCGACGTTCTGCCCCTGGGTCAGTCCCTGCCACTGGTATTCGCGGGCAATCACTGCAAGGGTTCGATTTTCCACGACCGGGCGGTGGACATCACCCCGGCCCTTGTCGCGCGCGTCAACACCATCATGCGCGACATTCCCGATTTCCACTTCGGCCGCATCGATGCCAAGGCGCAGAGCCTTGCCGCCCTGCGCCGGGGGGAAGATTTCCAGATCATCGAAATCAATGGCGTGGGTTCCGAAGCCACCCATATATGGGATGCGCGCACCACCCTGCGCGATGCTTACGCCACGCAGTTCATGCACTACCGCGAGACTTTCCGCATCGGCGCGCGCAAACGGCGCGATGGCTGGAAAAGCAGCGGCGCGATGACCATGCTGCGGAGCTGGCTGCGCCAGCGCAGGCTGATGGCCAGTTACCCCCTGAACGACTGAAAGCCGATCGCCTGCCCCGGTCAGTCCGTGGGCAGGCCGCCATTGCCGAAAATATAATTGCTGACCTGCTGCTCCAGACTGACCGGTTCGCGCGTATTGGTAATCACGGCGCCGGGGCGGAGCATGGTGGTCGCATGCCCGGCTTCGATCATCAGGGCGTTATCGGCGGTAAGGGTGGGGCTACCGATTGAAATGCTTGTATCTTCAGGCAGGGACAATGTACGGTCCACCGTGAAACCCACATTGGCCATATAAGTCGTCGGGTCTAACATGATGGAGGTAACCCGGCCCACTGGCACACCATCCATGGCGACATCCGCGCCCACGGACAGCCCGTTAGCCGACACGAAACGCGCGGTTACGGGGTAGCGGTCATGGTATCCGCCACTTTGCGATGCACGGGCATAAAAACAGAATCCTCCCGCAACCAGAAGGACAAGCCCGCTGGATATGATCGCGCCACTTCTTTCCCGTGCCATGCTGGCCCCCTGCCCGATGCGGCCCCGTACCATCCTGAAATCCGCCGCAATGCGGGACAAGGTGGGACCGGCGCTACGCCGTACCTTCTTTTTTCATCCTACTGCGTCATGGACGAGCGGACAATGACACTCCTTCAGGCAATTATTATAGCGATCATTCAGGGGGCTACCGAACAGTTCCCCATAAGCAGCCTTGGCCACGCGGCCATCGTGCCCGCCATCCTGAAATGGCCGGTGGACCTGCACGGGGAAATGTTCCTGCCCCTGCTGGTCATGCTGCATCTGGGCACATGCGTCGCACTGCTGGTATTTTTCTGGCGCGACTGGGTGGCGCTGTTTACCGGTACAACCGGCCGCTACGGCGTCACCATCCAGATGGACAGCATCCGTATCCTTGCACTGCTGATCGTGGCCACCATTCCGGCGGTGCTGATTGGCGGCCTGTTCGAACATGCCATCCGCAGCCTGTTCGGCACGGCGCGTTACGCAGCGGTTTTCCTGGCACTCAATGGCGTCATGCTGCTGCTGGTAGACCGGATGCGCGAAAACCTGCTGCCCGAAAGCGATCGCCCCCTTGCTTCACTGGGATTTGGGGAAGCCGTGGTCATCGGGCTGTTCCAGTGTCTGGCATTCTTTCCCGGCCTGTCGCGTTCGGGGGCATGCATCGCAGGCGGGCTGCTGCGCGGCCTGTCGCATGAAAACGCGGCGCGCTTCGCCTTTCTCATGGCGCAGCCGGTCATTCTGGCCGCCACCGTGCTTGAAGCGCTGAAACTGCGGCATGCCCCGCCCCTGCCGGGACAGATGCACGTGGCCGTTATCGCCGCGATCGTCGCCGCTGTCGTCGCACTGGTCTGCACCGGCATCCTGATGCGTTATTTCCGCGAACATGAGGACTGGGCGCTACGCCCCTTCGGCTGGTACTGCATTGGCGCCGGCGCGGCGGCGTTCCTTTACCTGTCCTGACCCATAACCGGCCGGTGGGGGTCAGCCATGCCCCTGCCCGCCATCGGTCGATCCCATACCGCCGCTCATACCATTACGCGGCCCCATATAGGCGCCCGGCGGCGGGCGTGAGATGGGTGGTGACAGCATGGCCGGATCACCCATCATATCCAGCCCCGATGCGGATGCGACGTGCGAAAGCCGGTCACGCGGCAGGGCTTCGGGGCATTCATCGCGCAGGAAGGCAAGGATCTGTTCGCGGATTTCACAGCGCAGGTCCCAGCTCTGCATGGCGGAACGCGCGCTTGCGATCACACGGATCGTCATGACATGGGCGTTGCAGTCGGAAACCTGAACGGCGAATTCCTTGCCATCCCACAAGGGGGCGGAATGCACGATTTCACGCAGCCGTGCCCGTATCCGGTCCATCGGCGCGTTAAAATCCACATAGATGAACACAACCCCGATCAATGCCGCGGAATTATGGGTCCAGTTCTGGAATGTATTTTCCAGAAAATAGGAAATCGGCACGATATGCCGCCGCCAGTCCCACACACGCAGCACGACGTAGGTTGAGGTGATTTCCTCCACCCACGCCCAGTCCCCGTTGATGATGATGAGGTCTTCCATACGGATGGGCTGGGTCATGGCGATCTGCATGCCCGCGAACAGGTTGGTCAGCAGCGGGCGCGCGGCCAGACCGACAACCAGCGATGCCGCACCGGCGGAAGCGAACAGGCTGAGGCCATATTGCCGTACCGGCTCGAACGTCATCAGCGCAGCACCGATGGTCAGCAGTCCGATCAGCAGATCCGTCGTGCGGCGCAGGACGCGCACCTGAGTCATGTGCGTGCGTAGCAGGATGTCGTCCTTGTCATCCTTGCCATTGATCCGCCTGAGATAGGCGTCGGACAGGATACGGGTGGCGACAACCGCCGCATAACCCAGCATCAGCACGAACAGCACCACCAGCGTATGGGTGGCGACCTGCATGATTGAATAAGGCAGCCCCGAAACCGGCAGCGCCGTGCCCACGAAAAGAAGCACCAGCATGATGCGCACGGGGCGCTGCATGGCCATGGTGAAGGAGCGTATGAAAGCCCCACGCTTCTGTCCCGGAATGCGCAGGATCAGTTTCGTGATGAATCGGCTGAACATTTCAGCAGCCAGACCCGCCACGCAGAGCATGAGGATGGAAGACAGCAGGCCGGGCAACCAGCCGAACATCAGGCGCAGGGCAGTCAGAAATCTAAGGAATTCAGTTCTCACAAAGGATACGCAGCCTTTTCGGGTTGTGTGCGTGCCATGGGGTGAGCGGACACTTTTACCCCCTAACGACTGAGCCTGACAAATCAGGCGACTTTTTGCGCTTTTTCATGCAGGTGCCCAAAACGCGGGTTGACTTCCCCCATAAGCGCGGGTATTTCGCACTCATCCTAACGCGATGGCGGTGTAGCTCAGCGGTAGAGCAGGGGAATCATAATCCCTTGGTCGGCGGTTCAAATCCGTCCACCGCTACCATCACGTTAGGGTTTATCCTCAAGGACTTAGACAACTTTTCTACGGCTGGGCCGGTATGGTTGTTAGTCACTTTTTCTCCCCTGTTTGAAAATGTTAGTCACTCCCCTCTTTTCCTGCTGCTGCTCCAGGGCGCGATTGGAGAGCTTGGCGATGGCATTCACCGCGCGGGTTTTCTGCTCGGCATGACGCACATATGCGCTTACAGATGCGGCCGTAGTGTGTCCTGTGATCGCCATGATTTCCCGTTCCGTGCATCCCATTTCCGCCAACCATGACGCCGCTGTCGCCCGCAGGCCATGCCACACGATTCCTTTCAGCCCGGCAGACCGGATTGCCTTACTGACAGCGGATTGAAACTGTCCTAGTTCCCACGGCCTGCCCGGTATGTATGTCAGGATGGTATCCGCGGTCCGAAGCGTCAGTTCCCGTTCAAGGACGATTTTCAGTTCGGGATGGCAGGGTATCCATACCTTTGCGCCCGTCTTTTCCTGCACGACCTCGATCACGTCCCCATCAAAGGCGCTCCAGGTCATGGCAATCTGGTCGATCCCGCGTTGCCCCGTACCTAGCGCAAGCAGAAGGGGCAGCCGAAACTGCGGCTTTTCCCGCAGGAAGGTCTGAATTTCCTCACGCGTCCATGCGCGATATCCCGGACCGGTCTTGAGCCGTTTGGGACGAAGGGCCGGGTTATCGGAACGCATGCCGATCTCGATGGCGTAGCTCATCAGGATCGAAAGCATCGATACTGTCTTGTTGGCACGACGCGGGCTTGGAATCGGATCATCCCCTTCTTTCCGGCCGGGGCGGAAAGCGTAGCGATCGCGGACCAGCCTTACGGCTGCCCTGTCCAGTTCAGACACCAGCGCCATGCCGAAATCGTCCTCCAGCGGCTGGAGAAACTTTTCATAGTCCTTCCGCGTGCTGGGCTTGAGCTGCGTCCATTCTGGTGTTCCCCGATAACGGGCTATCAGTTCGGCCAGGCTGCCGGGAATAATGCCCGGCCGAGGCCTTTCGCTTTGCTCAAAACGGTTATGGATTTCCTGATAGGATTTCAGAAACTCGGGGCTGCCTATCTCGCCCGCGATCCGCAGGCGAACACCATGCCGACGGTAATAAGCGTATTTTTTGCGACGGGCCTGATAGGTATTAACGTAAGGTAGAACGACGTTGGCCACTGGTCTTCCCTGCCGCTGCAGCCGCAGCAGCCCATGAATTTGTTGTCTGCTTCTTTTCGGGCTGATCTGAGACAGTCTGCCCCTTGATCCGGTCCATCCAGGCATCCAGTTCTTCAATGAACCAGACGACCCGGCGACCAGAGATATGATGGGGCTTGGGCGCATTGCCTTCGGCCACCTCTCGCCGCAGCGTTGTGACGCTGATGCCGCCGGCATACGCGGCCGCCAGTTCCTCGCTCATGGCACGCGGCCAATATGGCAGGCGCGATGCGTCCTTCATGCCGTGACGTCCTTCTGTTCCTCTGTCATCCAAGCCTGCACGCCACGCGCACGGATCAGCTTCACATTCCCTTCCCTGACCAGCGGCCCACGGAATACAATCCGGCAGGGGCTACCGCTTTCGACCACTTGGCCAAGGTACTGACCGGTCCCGTCGCCGTAGATTTCCACGTCATAGATCTCCTGCCCGAACCGGAGACCGCGCAGGCACGGATGCGCCTGATCGTTCAGGGCATGCGGTTTCAGTCCTTTGGATGCGTAGGCGGCCGCGATCAGGACGTTGGCGGCTGCCCGGCGATAGTTATGCAAGTTGGGCACCAATGCACCGCCACGGATGGTCTCGACCATAGCGTCGGGACCACGCGGGTCATTGTATGATTCGCACAGCGCACGTGCTCCGGCTTCTACGACTTCGCTGGGAATGGTACTCACGGGGCAACCTCCTTCAGCGAAGTAATCACGGTCTTGACGGTGCACAGTTCAACGATGCCCAGAACGGTATCAAGGTCTACGTTCAACGTTTCCTTTATGGCCTTTACTGATTTTCCCGCACGCAACATATCGAGCGCCTGCTGTCGCTGGGGCTGAGTGAGGGCGCGTGCTTTCTTTTTCCATCGGGCCTTGATGGTTGCGGCGGTGATGCGCTTGAATTTGGTGGGCTGTTTCATTCGACCGCTCCCGCTTTCCCAAGCATGCAGTAGGTCGTGATGAAGCGACCACGCTCCTGATATCCCGACTTGGCCAGCATGCCGCTGCGGACCAGGTCATTGAGGATCCGCGTGACGTGGCTCTGCCGTTTCAGGCCGGGCATGAAGCGGCGCACGGTCGTGGCCGGGACAGCAGGCGCATGGGTGTAGCGGATGGCGTCGCGGTGGGCGTCCAGCACCTTCTGGCGCATGCCGATGTGGACTGTCTTCATGGCAGGCACTCCAGAATGATCAGCCCCAGACATCCCCACACCACGCAGCACAGCAGCACATGGGCACCGACTTCCTGCGCCGTCGGCAGGTTATGGCGCACGTGCTCGGGAAGTCGGATCATGCCTGCTTCCCCCCGCTGTCAGCCGTTTTCTCATCTTTGATGGCCAGAATATACGGCGTCAGATGTTCACTGATGTCGCCCTGCATATCGATCCCCATGTCGAGCAGATCGACCGCTATACGTGCCGCATTTTTCCCTAGCAGCGGAAGCACGTCAGCCCCGCGCAGCTTGGCTATGCTGGATCCATAGCCAGAAGATGTGCCCAACGGGAAAAAGCATCTGGGCAATCTGGCGACCTCATCGAACGCCCGCACTGCATCCCGATATTGCTGACGCAGTTGCATCACAGTTTCCAAGTTACAAAGCCTCATGTCCGCACCTTCCCCGCCTTCCGGCGCGCGGCGAAAATGGTGGCTTCGATCTCGCCACTGGCGTTGTCGATGGGGGCTGCGCGCAGCAGCAGGCTTTCCATGTCCATCCAGCGGGCATCGGCCTGACTGGTGGCGTGGCGGCAGGCCTGCTCGATGCCTTCGGCTTTGGCCTGCTCGGCATCGACCATGAAGCGGTTGTGCTGGTGCAGCAGGTTCATGGCGACGGACTGATTGGTCAGGGTCGAGCGCGATGCCAGATCGCGCGGCGCCATGGGGCGGAAAATGTCGGTCATGCCGCAGCTTCCTTGTCGTTCGGTACGTGGCTGGCCACGCGGTGGCAGCCGATCTGGTGGGCAATGATGTCCTCGGCATCCATGGCCTGGATCAGCAGCGCCATGCACTGGCGGATGCGCCAGCGTTCAGCGTGGGTGAGGACAATGCCGGGAGCGGGGTGGGTGCACAGCGCCAGGCGCAGCTGGCGTTCACATTCCTGCCGGCGCAGGACCGCGGTCTGCAGGTCACGCACCTCGCTGGGGGCGATCGTGGGAAGCGGAAGGGTCATTGTCCGTCCCCCGCCTCTCTGATTTTTTCGGCAAGAACCGAGGCCTGCAGGGCATCCCATGCACGCTTCACTTCGACGAATTCCAGCACGGTGACCGTCCCACGCCCGGCAAAATTCTTGCTGAGCAGCCGGATCAGGTCGAGGGCCAGGCCAACGCGGTGCAGTTCCAGCAGGCGCTGCCGGAATGGGCCATCACCATCCAGACACTGCTGCTGGATGTCCGCGATGATTGCCCGGGCACGGGTTTCATCCTGCGCGGAGAATACCACGGCTGCGCCGGGGCCAAGCGGCTGCCACCGCATGGTGTCCAGACTGATGACCTTTTCCGGCGGCTCGATGCGGGTCAGGTCGCCGCTCATGCGCCTGCCCCTGACGGAAAAATATGGGCAACAGGCAATCGGGGAAGGCTGTTGTCAGCCTTCCCCGCGCCTTCCATCATCGGGCTGTTCAACGACTCGATGAGGAAACCTATGGCACAACAGCCTGCACCTGCTCGTCCACCCGTCCAGCCATCAGGACGACCACCGGGACAGGTAAACCATGAACCGCCCGTTAAGAAATAGTGTGAACCAGCATTATCGCTTTTGGCGCTGCCAACAAAACTGATGCGATAAGAAGCAGCGAAGAAATGAACAGATATTTTGCCATTCGGCTTAATATCTGTTCGTTCTGCTTGGTGGTTGTCTCTGCACGTGCCGCAAGATTTTCGGTCATCTCCAATTCGGTTTGATACGGCATGGACATGATGTAGCCTGCGTTGTCCCCCGGCTGTCCCCATTTGCGTGGCCGAATAATCGGAACACTTATCAAGGCTGCCAGAAAAGCGGCAACCGCTGCGATAAACAGTACCCACGAGTGATACTGAACGGCCGCGGCAAGCAGGGCAGCAGTCAATGTGATGGACCACCCGATGCAGGAAATTGCACGGTTCATAAACTTGCCTAGCGCATCCAGCTCGGCATCGATCCGTTTTTCCGCCTGACGCAACGCCTCTTTGGCGCACCAGAGCCGTAAGCCGTTTGTTCTGACTTCTCCAACGTCGATTGTATTCGACTGCTCTGCCATGCGACTTCTCCTGAACGGGCGCGAGCATAACAACTGTTGTGCGCCTATGCATCGGTATGATCCGTCACTTCGGAAATATCGGCTTCCCTGACGATCGCTTCAGCGACATAGGCGACCAGCAGCCGGTCGCGTGCGGCGTCAATCTTCAGGATATCGGCAAGTGTGATGGTCTCCGCACCGATCATGAGCACATCGAGCAGGTCCAGCAGGTCATAGGCCCGCTGCTGCCGGCAATTGGAGGCAGCGGACTGGATGTCATCATCAAGGACGCGACCGGCTTCCAACTGTATGCGCAGATTGCGTGCGGACGACATCATGCCGATGCCGAAGTCAAGTTTCAGATGAGACGCCGGCCCTGAGCCTTTCCAAACGAAACGCTTCGGGGTGTCCGACGGGGATAAATCAGAATCGGTAGACATAAAAACCTCCATCGCGGGTGGCGATGGAGGTAGTTAGCTTTACGCGCTAAAATCTGTCCAGATATTTTTAGCGTAAAACGCTAATTCATTCTGACTGGACGTCCCGCCTCGATAAGTTTTTGCCCATTTCCAACCAAGCCTCTACAGCCTCGGGGCTTTTCTCACTAAACACTTCGTATGCGCGCTTCATCCATTCTGGCAAACGTGCATCCCCTGGCGCAAAAAAAAGTCGGTCTGCTGTTACGCCATAAACCTGCGCCAAAAGCTCAAGATCTTCTACCTTCACGGCGGTCTCACCACTTTCCCATTTTGCGATTGTGGCTTGGTCCATACCCGCCAGATCAAGGCGAATTTCTCCTATCCTGTTAGCAACAGCTTGGCGTGATAGCCCCTTACTCTCTCGCCATGCACGCAAGTGGGGCATGCGATAATGAACGGTTCGCTTACGTTTGCTCATAGCCGCAGGATGTTCTGATTCACTGCTTACCTCCTATCGGGCTATTAGCGAAATTCGCTTGACCGCAATTTAGCTTTATGCGCTAAACGAAGCATGATGCTTAAAGATATCCGCAAAGAGCTCGGGTTGACGTTGGAGGAAGCCGCGACACGTTTGGGTGTCCATTTTTCGACTTGGCATAAGTGGGAAAAAGGGAACGTCCCTCCTCACCGGGCGATCCAGATTGAGGCTGTCTTTGGCATCTCCCGGGCAAGAATACGCCCGGATTTCTTTGATCCGACCGCAACTTGTCCCGTGATGCCAGAGCACCGGGGGGCAGCATGAGCGAGCAAACCCATGTTGCCCACTTTCCGATTACGCCGCACTCATGCGCAGAATCGCTGATAGCCACGGTATCGGATCGTTCATGCTGCTCTTTTCGGGCAATGCATAGACCCGGAATTTCATCTTGGTCACGATCTCGCTTGGATAAGCAGGAAGGCTGGTCGCATTCGCTTCCCGGATCACGACTACGGCCTTCACCAGAAAATACCATTTCTGGATCTGCTCATCGAACAGGCGTGTGTATTTCAGGGAATGCACTTCACGGATTGCCATCTTTTGCCTCTGGTTTTGGATGGTTAACGGATACGATGCGACCAGAGCCATTCACCCAGACTGGGAATGGCGTTGCCGCTGGCGGGATCAGTCGCGGATGTGACCTGTCGGTATTTGATGACCTGCATTTTCTGGTCAAAGGCGCGTCGGATATTGATATCGACCACCACGGTCACGCGCTGATTGACGACGTAGGTGAACGATTCAACAGTTCCGACGCACGTTTCCGGTCCGTTCTGATCCTCGTAATCCACCATGACATTACATGGAGAAATCGGGATCAGGATCGTGTCGCGGGATGGTTCCCGACGGCGACTGTTAGGCGGTTCGATGTCATCACCGGCATATTTGGGCTCACGCGGACACAGCGGGGCTTTTTCGTCGAGATACGTGCGCAAGTCCTGTATTTCCTCCCCTGTTTCGGGATCGTAGGCGTCAAGGATGCGGTCGGCGCGAAACATGCGCTGCGCATTCCGCAGGTGGCAGAAGGCTGTCAGATACAGCGGCACGACCGCGTGCGTCGGCGTCCACCCCAACGTGTAAGACAGGACATCTATGTTGCGGTCCGTCGGTGTTCCGCTGCCGCCCAAATAGCTGATGTGCAGGGGAATGCGGATGCTGTCCTTGCCGCCTGCGCCGATTGCGAGATCGTCGACAACTCCGTCAGTGTACCGCCCCAGTTTGGCGTGCTGGGGCAGTTTCTGGGTATGGACTGCTGCGCTTTGGGAATGGTCGCTGGGTGCGCTATTGGTCTCAGTACGTTTGCGCCGCCCAAACATGCTGATGCACAGGCACACTGGTACGGTAGCGCAAAACGCAACCAGCAGAATCAACGACAAATTATCGCCACTCATCATTTTTCCGATGGTCGCGTGATAGGTGTCTTCTATCTTCCCCCATATCCATGTGCCGACCAGCAGCACGATTATTATGCCAATCAGCGCGGGCATTGTCCTGCCCGCATAAGCATGGGTTTTGGGTGCACGAGTTCCTCCATGGTGTGTGTTGCAACAACCATGGTGGGCCAAGCGGGCCGGTCGGACAATCGACCGGCCCGTAAGGGCGGTCATGCGCCCGCAGGCCAGACCTACGCACCGAGTGCTCCCGCTTACGCGGTCGAGCCGGTGCGTGACCTGTTTCCCTCAACTTTCGCGATAGGACATCGCCCCTATGGGTAAAAAATCTGACTACTGGACGCATCCCCAGAACAGGCGCGCGGCGTGCCTGGCCATGGCCATCCGGCATGCCGATGCGGCCTGCTACAATTATGATGCCGAGGACGTAATCGCGCATGCGGCTATGTTCGGTGATTACATCATGACTGGCGAAGCGCCGTCGATGGATGACGACACGGACATGGGCGATGGCGCATCTGAGCCGGTTGTCGGTCTCAATGCCGGTCTGGGCACGCTTGATAATGAACCGTTGCTGGATATGAAGGTGACACAGGCTGCAACGAAGCCGACCGAGAGTGTCCAGGACAAAGCAACAGCTGACCTCGCTTACGACATCGAGAGCGAAAAACGTGAGATCGAACAGAAGCTGGCAGCGGCGCAGCAGCTGGGTTTGCGTCTGGAAAACGTTAAGGTCATTGATGGCGAGCCAATATGCCATTGGCATTTTAAGGGACGCGACAGCCTGTTCCTTCGCCTTATCGTAAAGACTGCAGCCGAAGATATCTCGTCGAAGATCGATAAGGTCTTTAATGCGGGTTTCATTATTCATGCGGTGCATTACGACGATGCTGGCTTCCCTTGCGTATCGTGGTCGCCGGTCAGCGCGGCTGCCTGATGACCCGTCGTTCACCCACCGCCATGACCAGCAGTGCAACCTGCCAGTGGATTGAGGGGACCGTGCGCCATGGCGTGCGGCCCGCGTTCTGCGGCAGGCCAGCATGCGTGCGTCGTGTGTGGTGTGGTGAACATGCGGTGCGTGTGTTCGCGGCCCCAGTGGCTGCGGATCAGGACGCACCTGAACAGAATGAGGTGTCAGCATGACTGCCGCGTCAGGTCTGTTGTGGTGCGTGTCCCTTCCCTCACCCGCGATGGCTGGGACACGCGCCGTTTCCCGTAAACTCCTTTCCTTCCGATTCCTGATCTCATCTGCATCTGATCGAGATCATGGAGGATTCTGGTGGGAAAAGATCGGTCTTTTTGGGGAAACATGTTTCCCTCGGTAAGCGCCCCCAACCCAAAAGCGGCCATTCGTGAGCGACTGGCAGCAATCATCCGCAACACGTTCAGCATGCACCGCTTTGCTGCGGAAAAAGCTGCGCGTGCGTCCAGCAGCACGCCGCGCTGCACCAAGAACTGGCTGGCGGGGAAGAACGTGCCGGATGCACCAACGCTGATCGAACTCATGGCCTCATCTGACGCGCTTGCAGATGAGGTGATGGCTCTGGTCCATGAACGACGCCAAGCGCGAGAAGGTCGATAATGTCGTGGTTTAAGCTGAAATTCTGTCGATTTGGCGTTGGTCGTGATGATGGACCTCCCCCGTCATTCCGCATGGGCTGGATCCGCCTGTTCTGGTGGCCGCACGACTGGCTCGAGTTGGTCAACGCTCTGGAAAACTCTCTGCGAAAGGCGAAGCAGGCGAACCAATGCGCCAAAGGTGTGCTGGAGGATGACCAGAAATGACAGGACAACTGCCCACAGTTGCCGATTTCGACGCCGGGGCCGTGCCGCCGTGGTCCATGATCCGCACCATGCCAGCCGAGGCGCGCGGCGTGGCGCATTCCCTGTTCGATACCCTCAAGGCCAACCGGATGATCGTGCTGCGCAGCGGTACGCACATGCTGACGGATGCCGAGGTTGCGACCTTCATAAGCGAAAGCCCAGACGTGCTGGCCCGCACGCTGCCCATGATCGAGCAATGGGGCTTTGCCGCACGGGATGATGATGGCGCGCTGTACAGCCCCCATCTGCTGCAACGCGAGATCCGTCGGCAGGAGCGTGCGCGGCGGCGTGCCGAGCGGGACGAGGCCCTGCGCCAGTTCGAGGCCGCGCAGGCGGCCGGGTCCATTCCTGCGGACGATACGCTGCGCGGCTACAAGGCCCGGATCAATGGTGAAAAGGGCGGCCGTCCTCGCAAGGGTGAATTACCAGAGCAGGCACGCGCCCGCCGCGCACAGAAAGCCGAGGACGCCGTCCGTCAGCGCCACATGCCGCTGATGGTGTCTGTGCCGGCCAGCCAACCCCTGGAAACCGAAAACCGAAACCAAAACCCAAATCGGTTTTCGGTTTCCAGGGGTTCGGTTTCAAAACTGGGTTCTTCGGTTTCCGTAGATATAGATAAAGATAAGGATATTAATTCATCTATATCTGAATCTGTCGAAACCGGTTTTCCCCAAACCGAGGCCGTTATCGAACGCGGCGCCGTCGATCGGACGGTCAAGGCGGTGATGGAGGCAGCAGGCTTCCCCAGCTACAGCACGCGCCGGCATATCGGCATGGTCCGTAAATGGCTCCAACAGGGCATACCGGAAGCCGTGATTGTCCAGGCGGTGACCGATCACACGGCTGACATGCACGAAAACCGGGAAGTTCCCCAGCACGCAGGCTGTTTCGACAAGCCCGTGCAGGCGGCATGGTCCCAGCACCAGATTGCGGCAGACCTGCCCGAACCGCCGCCGTCACCGGTCATGGAGGAATGGGAAAAGCAGGCCCGCGCGGATCTGGCCGAGGACCGGCGCAAATGGTCTGACCTGATGCAGCAACTGGGCGACTACGGCCGCGCCAAGCGGGAATGGGCCCAGACTGCTGCCAGCCTTGGCAGGCCAACGGAATTGACCCTTGAGGCCTATCTGGATGCCTACCGGCCGCAGGATGTGGCGGCATGAACATGCGGCGGCACAAGAACGTGCGTGAACTGATCGCACGTGCTCGTGCCAAAGGCTGGCGCGGCAGCCTGACCAGCAAGGGGCATATCCGCCTGATGCATGACCGTGCGGCACGGTTTGTCATCGCGCCTGGCACGCCATCGGATTACCGGTCGTGGAAAAATACGCTGGCGCAGATGAACCGGCTGGTACCGGCCTGATCCCATGTGGATTATTTCGCGGGTTCTGGTCGCGCGCATCGCCTGAAACTGGCGGGAAACGGGAAAAATCGAATCGGTTGCTGACCTGTGTACAAAACGGGGATATAATCCGATCAATTCCCGACCACTGATCGATCCTGCCTATGACCCGGATGTCACAGGTTCCGCAAAGAGACGATGACGCCGGGAGTCCTGCTTACTGAAAGGCTTCGCGTGTCAGTCGCCGCCCTTTCCCGTCGTCGGGCACAGTCGCCCGCTCAGTCTGCCTACCGTCCCGATTTCCGGCCATCGGAGACACGTATCGCCCACCATGACCTTGCGCTGGTGGATGTCGAGATCACCAAGAAATCCCGCCCTGTCGAGGTCTGGCGTCGGTGCGCCGGGCTGTATGGCCTGCTGCGTTCCAAGGCGATTACCGAAGGGCAGGTTCAGTCTGCCCAGTTCTGGGCAACCGATTACGAAATCAGCGCCTTGGGCGGAACCGATCCGGAAATGGAACACGGTGCGAAACGCGGTGATATTCATGACGCCATGATCGGGCGCATGGGATCTGCTGCACGGCGCGACTACATCCGCCAGCGCATCGGTGCGCGCGGCGAGCAGCTGCTGGTGCTGCTGATGATCGATGGGCTGTCCCTCAATGACATGGCGGCACGGCTGAAACAGGACAAACGCAACACGTCAGGCGCGCTGTGTTTTCTGCTGGAACAGCTTTCCGAACATTATGACGGGATGCCGGGACCGTTATGGAAAGGTTGACGTGCCACCGCTTTTAAGTCAATTGTGGCAAACTATCGTTATGCGTGGGTCCAGAGAATGGACGCCACGCTTTTTTTATGCCCGCTCGGGCGTTCCCAACATAGAGCCATCAGATGAAATCACAGCTGCCGACCCTGTCGCGCGGCGACATTGTCATGCGTGGAAACCGGCATGGCATCGTCGTGACCCTGACAAACCGGCGAATGTTGGTCGTACCGCTGGAATGGAGACCGTTCCCGCGTCATCGGGCAGATATCGGAATCGGGACACTGGCGTCGCAGGTCATGTTCCATGATGCAGTTGCGCGGTGCGGGGATCGCCAGTGGGTAACCCGGGAAGCCCAGCGTTTTGCGGGCCGCGTGTCCCCCGTTGTCGTGACAGCGATCGTGAATGCCATCCGACGGGAAGAAATCGACCGGCAGAGTGAGCGGTTTCCCGCCGGCCTGGTCAAATCGACATTGGCCTTCGGTCCCATGATGGGCAGTCGCGGGCGTCGCGTTGGCGCGCCTTCGCTGGGGTAAACTCGCCCCCCGGGTACACAACACTTTCTAGCACTGAGAAAGCTGCCGTTTTTGGCTGTTCTGAACGGCATGTTTCCTCAGCCACGCCTAGTCAGACTTTTTCGGGCGTTGCTTCCCCGATAACAAAGTCATGGCTTGAAAAAGCAAAGGCCGCCGGTGGGCAAACACCGACGGCCTTCTGTTCCACCCCCTGAACGGACCAGAGGATGAATAAGCCTGATTATAGCAAGGATCTGGTGAAAATGAATCTCCATTCGATGGAAATACATGGCCACCTACCGTCCATCGTATGGTGGGCAGTTGCCTTCGCAATCGTCGTGATTGCCATCAGCATAATGTTGGTCGTGCTGGGACACTATGGCGTTTATGGAAACAGCAAATAATGACTGATCTGATCCATGCGCTTAGCGCAATGCCGATCGTTCGGTTCTTCGATCTGCTCATTCTGGCGGGATGGATCGTGGCGCAGCCCATGCTGTGCATCGCCATCTGGCGCGACCCATAGCCGCAAGGATAACTCAAAGTTATCTGGCAGCACCGGATCGGGCATCCGCAAGATAACCCCGTGCAGGGGCCTGATAGCCGCAAGATAACACCAGTTATCTGGCGGATTTCAGGGGGGCTTAACCACCCCGTTTTATAACGAAATCATATGGTTAGCGGAGACCGCGCCATGCCGTCCACTGATGAGGCCCCAAAAGCCCCTCAGAACTCGGCCGACAATCTGCTGATCAAGACATGGCTTCACAACCGTGGTGCGAACACGCGCCGCGCGTATGAAAGCGATGTCCGCGCCTTCCTTGCGCATGTGGGCAAACCACTGGCGCAGGTGACGGCGGCCGACCTGCAAAGCTGGTACGACAGCCTGACGGGAGCGGACGCCACGCGACGGCGGAAGCTGATGGCCGTCAAGTCGCTGCTGTCCTACGGCGCTGCCATGGAAATGCTGCCCCGCGATGTGGGGCCTGCCGTCCGTGTGCCGAAGATGCGCGACAGCCTGCATGAGCGGATCCTTACGCAGGAACAGGTGCGCGACCTCATTGATGGGGAAATGGACCCGCGCAAGCGGACCATGCTGCGCGTCCTGTATGCCACCGGCCTGCGCATCTCCGAGCTTTGCGCCGTCCGGTGGAAAGACCTCAAGCGCCGCCAGCAGGGCGGCGTCGCCCATGTGTTCGGCAAGGGCGGCAAGAACAGAACCGTCGAGATCCCCGCCAAGGTGTGGAAGGAGATCGTGGCGCTGCGTGTTGATAGTCGGCCAGAAGCGCCGATGGTCCCCGGCCACGATGGCGGTCCGCTTAGCGTCGATGCGGTCCACCGCTCCGTTAAGCGGGCCGCGAAGCGCGCAGGCCTGCCATCGCAGGTTTCCGCGCACTGGCTGCGCCATGCGTATGCCAGCCACATGCAGGACAACGGTGCGCCAGCGCATGTGGTGCAGCAGCAGCTGGGCCACACATCGCTGGCGACCACGACACGATACAGCCACGCACGCGAAGGCGCGGGCGCTGGGAAATTTCTGGACCTGTAGCGTCACGCACGCCGGTCCCCTCACCCGTGAAGCAAGGAAGCCTCATGAAGCCGAGCCGCAAGCCGCGCCAGCCCGCAACGGATGTCACTGTCTGGGAGCGTGCCGCCGCGCATTATCGTCGTATTGCGGGCCGTGACCGTCGCCCTGGCGTGAAGATCTGGGCCAGCGACCGCGCGGCGGAATGCGCGGCCAACATGCGGCGTGCGCAGCGGGAGGCCGCATGATGGTGCCCGAAGGCTACATGCAGGATTCAGGCGGTCGCCTTGTGCCCCGTGACAAGGTCAAGCCTGAACACCTGATGGTGGATGAGCTGGTGCGCGAGACGTTCACCGGCGCAGCGGAACTGCGAAAGGCGCTGAGTGGGTTTCGCAAAAAAGCCTTCGAGGACATCCGCACCGTCCTGGCGCTCATTGCCGAGAAGTATGGCACCACATATGGCGGTCAGAAGGGCAACATCACGCTGACCAGTTACGACGGGCTGAAAAAGATCACCATCGCGATGGGTGATTCCATTTCGTTTGGACCGGAACTGCAGGCTGCCAAGTCGCTGATCGACAGCTGCCTGGGACGCTGGTCCAAGGGCGCTGACGAGAACCTGCGCGTCATCGTCACCGATGCGTTCGAAGTCGGCAAAGAGGGCAAGATCCGCACGGACAAGATCCTCAGCCTGCGCCGCCTCAATATCGATGATGAGGAATGGCTGCGCGCGATGCAGGCCATTTCCGACAGCATCCGCATCGATGCAACCAAGGCTTACATCCGTTTCCATGAGCGCGCCCGGCCGGAAGATGACTTCCGCCAGGTGCCGTTGGATATTGCGCGGGCTTAATTCCGAAGACTGGAATTATACATCGAAATCAATGCCATATCTTTGAGACAAAACCGCTTCCGGATTGATAGTATTATTGGCACCGTCTCCACAAACACCACGCCCGAAAATATCAAGGAAAGCTTTTACTAGATTGGCTAAATCATCATTGGTGACCCACGTTTTTTCGGACATCTGATAAATCCAATCTAATATATGAGCAGAATGATGGATGTCACCTAGATAGACCTGGAGGGTTCGAAAAACCCTCTGGTATTGAGGTCTGCTCTGTGATTCCATTTTCCTTGCGTTGATTGGAGTATGGATCATGAAGCAGGCGGGATTTTTTGACGTTGAAGAGCGGCTTGCCCGGCTGA